>NZ_JBHRTP010000053.1:0-19750 GCF_042646465.1 Pseudundibacterium arcticum | reverse complement strand
CAGGAAAATCATTAACTTACAAACTCCTGACGTGAAAACGTTGGGACACTACTGATTGGATGTAATTTCTTCCCAGGGCGATTGCATGAAGATCGTTGCAGGCTAGAGCTTCTCGCCCCTTCCCCTTGCAGGGGGAAGGTTGGGATTGGGGTAGGACGGTCGATCGGCAACGTGCATCATTCATCGACCGCACTACCCCCACCCTAACCCTCCCCCTGCAAGGGGGAGGGAACTCGACCCGGCAGCAGGTTCTTCGTGCGATTGCCCTGAATTTCTTCCGAAGGCTTTCATGAATACCGAACAACTGTGCAATCACTATCTTGCTGCGCTCAATGAGGGCAACCTTGACAAGGTTTTATCACTGTTTGACCCAAACGGAGTGGTCATGTCGCCGCTATATGGCGCAATGGCTGTCGGACCCTTCTATCGCGACCTGTTCGCCGATACAAGTCGCTCGGCGACAAAGCTCCTCAATGTATTCGAGAATGCGAACAGTGCTTCTTCCGTAGCGCTCCATTTCCACTATATGTGGACACTCAGAAGCGGCAAGGTTGTTGAGTTCGAGTGCGTGGACGTCTTTGAACTTACACCGGCACGCGACAAGTTCGCAAAGCTGACCATCATTTATGATACGGCTCCCCTGCGGGCGGATTTTAATGAAAGCCATGCCTCCCGAGTCGGCTGATGTCCCAGGCCTTGATTGAAAACGCCCCGGATTTCGGGGCGTCAAAACAGTTGCTAGCTTAACGCCTAGGCGCCGGTTACGCGGTTAGAGGACATGTTGTGCTCACCGACATATTCACAAATCGAATATAACTTATGAGATATTAAAATTTATCTTATGACTCTCCTGTCCTATACTGCAACGCAGCAAAGCAGTATCCATACAAGGAGTTCATCATGTCTTCATTCGCTATCGTTCATGCATCACAACCCGGCGCTGCCAGTGCGTATGCAAAAAATCTGAGTCAGGCTGGCCGTGCATTCCTGGCAGCGTTAATCGCATTCAAACCGCAACAATCGGCTGAGCCGGCCTTGATTCGCGACTTAAGCGTGTCGCCGGGAGACAGGGCAAACGACATGCAATGCTTGAATCGCCTGGCTAACGAATACGCTTCGATAATGCCAAATTTATCAGCTGAATTGCGATTCCTGGCTTCACGCGGCTAACAACTATTGCTTTGAATCAGGCCGCATTCGCACTTGTCTTAATCTTGGAGCGCGGCGGCAGCGGGTCCGCCACCGCCACCAGTTGATCGGCTGGGTAAGGTGCGAACACCTCGGCGTCGTCTTCGAGCGATCCTTCCAGCCAATCGTGATACTGCTGCGGCTCCAGGATCACGACTATGCGCTTCTCTTCACCAGGCTTATGAAAGCGCTGCATCAGCGGATGCCGGTCGGCGTTAATTGTCAACATTGAGAACGACAGCAGCGGCAAACCGTCCGGACCGTCCGCCTTCCATTCCCAGATCCCACCGATGCCGATCGGACGCTCTTTCGCATGAGAGATACGCCAGCGCACCGGTTTGCCGGTTTCATAACATGGTTCGAAGATATTGCTGGCTGGGATAATACAAAACTGCTTGTGGTTCCAGGCGTGGCGGAACGACGGTTTGCTGGCCACCGTCTCTGTACGCGCATTGTAGGTTTGCCGCGCCAGCTTTATATCGCCCCAATACGGCACCATGCCGAAGCAGGCCGGCGCACACTCGATGTGGCCCGGATCGTGACGCGCCTGGCGAATGAGCGGCGCCATATATCCGGGGAATGCCTCTGGCGGGAAATTCCATTCGCTCACATGGACGCCGAAATGGGCTTCCAGATCACGAAGTTTCGACGGCGTGTAGTTAGCGCACATGCCGCCGATTTTAGCACTCGCCCCATCCGATCATGCGGTGCCAGGACCGTGCGTAGTCGACCAGGTGCACACCAACCCGTCGCCGCTCAAACCAGGTCAGTCCACACTTTTCATCGTTGCCCGGGCGATATGCGGGTCAAACAATGCTCTTACTGTCTGTCCGAGTGATGGCGTGTGGCGCACGATCTTGACTTGCCGATGCAAGCCCTGATCGGTGCTGTCCAAAATCACAGGTAATGATCTCCCCCGCAATAATCGGCTAACATAAAACCCCCATGCCCGTGCCCCAGAGATCAGCCAAAGGAACCCTCGTCATGTCAACCCAAGCCGCCGAAACCACCGTGCACCGCATCTGCCCGCTATGCGAGGCCTGCTGCGGACTGGAACTCAAGATCAGCAACAACGAGGTGATCAGCATCCGTGGCCATGAGGCCGATGTGTTCAGCCACGGCTACATCTGCCCGAAAGGTGCGTCGCTGAAAGATCTGCACAATGACCCGGACCGGCTGCGCAAGCCACTTATCAAGCGCAATGGGAAGTTTGTCGAGGCGAGCTGGGCCGAGGCCTTTGCCGAGATCGAGCGGCGCCTGCCGCCACTCCTCAGCGCACACGGCGGCGATGCGGTCGCCACCGTCATTGGTAATCCTGCGGCGCACAAGATCGGCCTGTTGATGTATTTCCCGCGCTTGGCTAAAGCCTTGGGCACACACAATATATTCTCTGCCTCCACGCTGGATCAAATGCCCAAACAGCTCGCGGTCGGCCTGATGTTCGGCAACTGGCTGTCGGTGCCGGTGCCCGATATTGAGCGTGCGGATTTCTTGCTGATCCTCGGCGCCAACCCGATGGTGTCGAATGGCAGCTTGTGGACGGTGCCGGATTTTCGCGGCAAAGCCAAGGCGTTGCGGGCGCGCGGCGGCCGCATCGTGGTGGTCGATCCGCGCCGCAGCGAAACGGCGGCGGTGGCCGATGAGCATCATTTCATCCGGCCCGGGGCGGACGTGTTCTTGCTGCTCGGTCTGGTGCATACGCTGTTTGATGAGAAGCTGGTGCGGCTGGGCCGCCTGGCCGAACATGTGGTTGGGCTGGGGGCGGTCGAAGCAGGCGTCAAGGATTTTTCGCCGGAACGGGTTGCAGCGCGCTGCGGGTTCGATGCGCAAACCATCCGGCAACTTGCGCGGCAGTTGGCCGGCGCCGAACGCGCTGCCGTGTATGGCCGTATCGGCACTTGCACGCAGGAGTATGGCACGCTGTGCAGCTGGCTGGTAGATGTACTGAACGTGCTGACCGGTCACCTCGATCAGGAAGGCGGTGCCATGTTTCCCAAGGCGGCCGCGTTTGCTGTTAACACTTTGGGCCAACCCGGCAGCGGTAAAGGCGTGACCACCGGCCGGCGCAAGAGCCGCGTGTCCGGCGCACCGGAGATCATGGGCGAGCTGCCGATGATCTGCCTGGCCGAAGAAATCGAGACGCCCGGCGCCGGGCAAGTGAAAGCGCTGATTTCGATCGCCAGTAACCCGGTGCTGTCGTCGCCCAATGGCGAGCGGCTCGCCGCCGCGCTCGATCAACTCGATTTC
This sequence comes from Pseudundibacterium arcticum, assembly GCF_042646465.1. Taxonomy (NCBI): domain Bacteria; kingdom Pseudomonadati; phylum Pseudomonadota; class Betaproteobacteria; order Burkholderiales; family Oxalobacteraceae; genus Pseudundibacterium; species Pseudundibacterium arcticum. The sequence continues at coordinate 16,315 of NZ_JBHRTP010000053.1, read as the reverse complement.
ATGGTCAGCGTTGATATCTATCTCAATGAAACCACGCGCCATGCCGATGTGATTTTGCCCGGTTCGTCGCCACTGGAGGATTTGCACTACGACATCGTCTTTCAGCAATTCTCCCACCGCAACCATGCGCGTTATAGCGAACCGGTGCTGGCGCGTGAGGCAGACACGCCGCCTGAATGGCAAATCCTGTTGCGGCTGGCGGCGATCGCCCAAGGCAAAGGCGCACAGGTCGATGTGGACAAATTCGATGATGAATTGTTTGCCGGCGACGTGCGCCGTAGCACCGGTGCGCAAGCCGATTCACAAGCCGGTTCACAAGCCGATGCAGTGCTGGCCGCGCTGTCCCATCTGAGCGGCCCGGAACGGCAAATCGATTTCGCGCTGCGCACCGGCCCCTACGGTGACAGGTTCGGACAAAAGCCCGACGGCATCATCTGGCCAAGATAAAAGCCGCGCCGGGTGGGATCGATCTGGGACCGATGCAGCCGCGTATTCCCGAAGTGCTGCGCACGCCATCGGGCAAGATCGAGCTGGCACCAAAGATGCTGATCGACGACCTCAAACGTCCGGCCGCGGCACTGGCGCAGGCGGCGCCTGATCTGGTGATCATCGGCCGCCGTCAGATCCGCTCCGGCAATAGCTGGATGCACAACCTGCCGATTCTGGCCAAGGGTCCATACCGCTGCACTGCGCTGGTCAACCCCGCAGATGCGCAGCGCCTTGGCTTGCAACATGGCGGCAAGGCGCGCATTGTGAGCGGTGGCCGATCGATTGAAGCGCAGGTCGAAGTGAGCGAAGAAATGATGCCCGGCGTAGTGAGCTTGCCGCACGGCTGGGGCCATGACCTGTCCGGCACCAGGTTGGCGGTAGCCATAGCACGACCGGGCGCTAACCTGAACGTGTTGTTGGACGACACGCGGCGCGATCCATTGTCGGGCAATGCGGTGCTCAGTGGCATCGCCATCGACATGTGCACAATCACCTGAGCAGCCGCACACGCAGAAAGCCAGCGTTGAAACGGCGCTGGCTTTTCTGTTTTATATGTTCAATACGACGGCTAATAAAACCAAAAACGGCGGGGATTCCCCGCCGTTTATTTTTCTATGAGCGCTGTCATACTTTATCGCTTCTTGAAGGCTTCCTTGATATCACCAATCGTCTTCTGCGATTGCCCTTCGACCCGCTTCACTAAGCCCTTGATTTGCTGCTGTTTGCTTCCGACGGCCATGCCAATTTTTTGCTGCACTTTACCGGCAGCATCTTTGACGGCACCTTTGATTTGATCTTTGTTCATTGCCAACTCCTGTGCAGGTTGAGAGATTTCTCATTGATTGGACTCCACCGGTATCCGCTTGTTCACATTTTAGAATTTCAAAAGAGCAATACGCGATTAGTTAATCACGGTCTTTCAAATTCATCATGTGAATCAGACGCTTAGCCCAAACCGATGTTTGGGCTTTTTGCTGTTCGGCGCCGTCATTTCGGGCAGGATATCGCCGCACCAGCGGAACTGCCGGATTCCCACTACACTAGCGCCTCAGCCCGACGCTTGGTCGGGTCTGATGTTCGCGCCGACGCCACCCGTGGTGGCGTCCATTTCATCCCCCAATACTGAGAAAGAAGTCACCATGGCACTTGATAAAGTCATCTATACAGCGCACGCCATCGCCACCGGTGGTCGTGACGGTACTGCCAGATCCGACGACGGCAAGCTCGAAGTCAAACTGAATCCGCCGAAAGAAATGGGCGGTAACGGCAATGGGACCAATCCCGAGCAATTGTTCGCGGCCGGCTACGCCGCCTGCTTCATCGGCGCAATGAAATTTGTCGCCGGCACGCAAAAAATCACACTGCCGGCCGAGACCACGATCAACTCCTCGGTCGACTTCGGCCCGCGGGTTGGCGGCGCCAAGGGTTTCAGCATCGACGTGACGTTGGCGGTCAGCATTCCCGGCATGGAGCGCGCGGCCGCCGAATCGCTGGTGCACGCGGCGCATGAGGTCTGCCCCTACTCCAACGCCACCCGCGGCAATATCGACGTGACCCTGACGGTGGTCTGAGCCACACCGACCACGATCGCACAGCAGCCGTCCGCCCCAAGCGCGGACGTGTTGTCCAGGTTGGCGGACACAGCGCCAATCGACAGTCAATTAATGCAGATGCACCGCCATCGCCAGATAATCAAAAAACCAGCAGTACAGAATGATCGGCAAGATCAGTCCCAGCATCGTCCCCACCAGATATTGATGAAACCTGACGCCAGACAACGCCAGCGCGTAATTCAGTGCGGGCACGGTTTGAAACAGCGTCCGCAGCAGCACTATGCTTTTGATCGGATCGGTGTCGAGCTTGCGCAATATCCTGACTGCATACGGGTTCTTCAGTTCGCGCAAGGCGTCACCGCCGATCAGCCTGATCGTGAAAAACGTGACCGTGCATGAAACAACCGCCGCGACATAGCTCGCCATGCCGCCCCAGGTTCGGCCCAGCGCCAGCACGGCCGCCGCGAGAAAGATCCACCCGGGTATCTGTATCAGATTTCCCAGACAAAACAGCAGCGTAAAAATCAGCAAGCCACTGACTTTATTGTCGACAATTTTTTGATGCAGAAACGCCAGGTTGACGTTGCCGCGGATGCCGGAAAATTCGAACACGGCCAGCAAAACCGCTAGGAACAGAAAGACGATCAGCAGGCGTTTATAGCGGCGCATGGGCTGGCTCCGGATGAAATTGGTCTATGGCTCGCTGGGTTGCTGGGTCGCGCGGTTGAGATATCGATTCTATGCCCTGTCAGCACAGCGCATCGGTAGCGGGTAACGGGTAACGGGTAACAGGTGCGGGACGGCAGGATTGTCGTTCGTTGACGAGTCACTGTAGCGCCAGCGAGCGCGACTATCTGGCAGCGCGCCAACTTGCGTTGACCACGCCGGATCCCGATTATCTGCCGGCCGGCTTCGGCTGAGCGATTTGCAGTGCCGGAGAATCGGTAAACAATTCGGCAATCCACTCGACAAAGGCCCGGACCTTGGCCGACAGATGCCGATTTTGCGGGTACACCACATGTAACGGCAGCGGATCGGTGCACCATTCTGTCAGCAACAATTCCAGCCGACCGGCGTCCAGGTGCTGCTGCAGCGCAAATGTGGCCGCTTGCATCACGCCGAGCCCGGATAACCCGGCCGCCATATAGGCATCCGAATTGTTGACTGCGATGGTTCCGGGCAAGGCAATCTGGATCCGTTCACCCTGCTTGGCAAAGTCCCATTCGAGGATATTGCCGGTTTTGGCAGAAAAATAATTGACGCACTGATGCCGCAGCAGATCATTCGGATGCAGCGGGCGGCCGTAGCGTTCGATATACGAAGGCGCCGCACAGGTGGCAAAAGACAGCGCGCCGACCCGGCGTGCGATCAGGGACGAATCGGCCAGTTCGCCGGCCCGTACCACGCAATCGATGCCCTCTTCGATCAAATCGACCGGCCGGTCACCACAACCCATTTCCAGCACGAGATCCGGATAACGCACAAAAAATTGCGGCAGCGCCGGAATGATGACCTGCAACCCAAGGCCGGTCGGCACATCCACCCGCAGCCGACCGCTGGGGCTGGCGTGCGAGCTCGACAGCGACTCCTCGGTATCCTGCACGTCGGCCAGTATCCGCAGGCAGCGTTCGTAATAGGCGGCGCCGTCGGCGGTGACGCTGACCCGGCGTGTGGTGCGGTTGAGCAACTTGACGGAGAGTGCCGTTTCGAGTGCCTGGATCAGGGTCGAGACGGTCGCCTTGGGCATGTGCATATGTTCCGCTGCGCGGGTAAAGCCGCCGGAGTCGACCACCTGCACAAAGACCTCCATGGCTTGCAACTTATCCATCTTGCCTCGTTCATTGCTCAAACATTGTTCAGAATTCTGAACAGTAAATTCAAATTATGCTTATTTATCCAAGTATAGAACAGGACTATATTTTGTGCTTCGCAGCATAATGTCCTCGAGGGGCAACCATCATGACCACCAGTAACTCTGCTACCGCGCTGTTTTCCATCGCCATGGCGCTGCTCATCGTCGCGGCCCTGACCGTGGTGCCGGACCATCTGAATGGCAGTCGGCAGGTGCAGGCGGAATACACCGGATTCCAGCAACTTTTCAGCAACGACAGCGCGTCGGAAGACGGCTTGAATGATGCAGCGCTGGGGTTGCCGGCAGCGGGCGGTGCCGGCAAATGAGCAAATCCATCGCCACGCCCGGAACTGACCTGATGGCCGCTACCGATCCATCGGTCGCGCCGTTGGTGGTACGCGACATGCAAGTGCCAGGAGCCGCCCAAGCCACGCTGGCGGCGCGGCTGTATTCAACGTCAACCTCGCCGTCGGCAGCGACGGTGGCTGACAGTCTGATCGTATTTTTTCACCAGGGCGGCTTTGTTGGCGGCAGCCTGGACGAGTCGGATGAATTCGCTCGGGCGCTGGCGATCGGGACCGGGTTGCCGGTACTGTCGGCCAGTTACACGCTGGCCTGCCAGCAGCCGTTTCCGGCGGCGGTGGAAGATGCCCATGCAGTGCTGTGCTGGGCAGCGCAACACCATGCGACATTGCGCTGGAGCGGTGCGCGACTGATTACGGCCGGCATTGAAGCCGGCGGCAACCTGGCCGCGGTGTCGGCGCTGGTGGCGCGCGACCGCGGTGGTCCGCCACTGGCGGCGCAAATCCTGATCATGCCGATGCTCGATCCGGGCTTGACCAGCGGTTCGATGCGCGCGCTCAATGCCAGTCCGGGGGTAGCAGGTGTGGCCGATGCCTGCGCCGCCGGTTATCGCGGCTATCTGCCACGGGTGGCCGATCGCACGCATCCGTATGCGTCGCCGCTGCAATCGAGCCGCTTGAAAGATTTGCCGGCGGCGCTGATTCTGTCGGCGCAGGAGGATCCGCTGCGCGACGAAGGCGAGCAGTACGGCGCGCGGCTGATCGCAGCCGGTGTCAAGACGCTGGTGAAACGGCTGGCGCCGGTGCCGCTGCAGGACGGACCGGCGCGCTGTCGGTGCGCGCGCGAACACAGCGCACTGAGTGAAATCGCCGCCTTTATCGCCGGGCTGTAACAAATCAGCGGCGACCAGTTCGCCGATCCCAGGCAACCAGCAAGGCAATCCCGACAAATCAGTACCGCAATTCTGTTTCATGCAACACGGTTCATCCCCATTGATCCATCACCCTATTAACTCAATAAGGAACGTCATGTCGAATCAAGCTACCGCAACTCCCCATCGCGCCGACCTGTTTGAAGCAGTCCAGTTCGGCCCGTACACCTTGCGCAATCGCATCGTGATGGCGCCGCTCACGCGCAGCCGCGCGCAAGTAGCCGACGTGCCCAGCCTGCTGGCGCCGGAATATTACGCGCAGCGCGCCAGCGCCGGCTTGATCATTGCCGAAGCCACGCAGATTTCGCCGCAGGGCAAAGGTTATGCATTCACGCCCGGCATCTATCACCAGGACCAGGTGGCAGGCTGGAAGGACGTGACCGCTGCGGTACATCAGGAAGGCGGCCGCATCTTCTTGCAGTTGTGGCATGTCGGCCGCATCTCGCATCCCGAATTGCAGCCGGATGGCGCGTTGCCGGTGGCACCGTCGGCGATCCAGCCAGCAGGCAAGGCATTTACCGAAGCCGGCTTTTTACCCTTCGTCACGCCGCGCGCGTTAGAGACTGCCGAAATTCCCGGCATCATCGAACAATATCGCGTCGCCGCGCAATATGCGCTCGATGCCGGTTTCGACGGCGTCGAAATCCATGCCGCCAACGGCTACCTGATTGACCAGTTCCTGCGCGACCAGACCAACCACCGCACCGACGCCTACGGCGGATCGCTGGAAAACCGGGCCCGGCTGCTGATGGAAGTCACCGCAGCGGTCAGCGCAGTCTGGGGTGCCGAGCGGGTCGGCGTGCGCCTGTCGCCGATCAGCCCGGCCAACGACATTGCCGATAGCGATCCGGCCACGTTGTTCAGCTACGTCGTCGAGCAGCTGAACCAGTTCGGGCTGCTGTATCTGCACGTGGTGGAAGGGGCGACCGGCGGTCCGCGCCAGGTCGAAAACGGCTTCGACCTGCAGGTGTTGCGCCGCCTGTTCAAGGGCATCTACATTGCCAACAATGGCTATGATCGCGACTTGGCAGTCAAGGTGCGGCAGGACGGGCTGGCCGATCTGGTCGCGTTCGGACGCCCGTTCATCTCCAATCCGGACCTGGTCGATCGGCTGCGCCTGGCGGCGCCGTTGAATGAGTTGGATGCCGGCACGCTGTACGGCGGCGGCGCCGAAGGCTATACCGACTATCCGTTTTTGTCGGATAAAAAGGCGGCTTGAGCGGCGCAGTCAGAAGCACCAAGGTCGAGCCCCTCTTCCGCAGGCGGGAGAGGGGCTCAGTGGCACTCTGCCGTGTCCAAATTTTATGATGTTGCGTCGGATGGCAGTGATCGTGCGGCGACGACGAGTAACTAGTCTCTGCTGTAATGGCGCATGAAAGCATCAGCTATCAGGAATTTCCCATGATTGAATTTTCCGTACTGGACCTGTCACCTATCGTGCAAGGCGGCAGCGCAGCCGAGTCGTTCCATAACACCCGCGATCTGGCGCAACACGCCGAGCGCTGGGGCTATCGTCGCTACTGGCTGGCCGAGCATCACAATATGCGCGGCATCGCCAGCGCGGCGACCTCGCTGGTGATGTCGCATGTGGCAGCCGGTACCTCGACGATCCGTGTCGGCGCCGGCGGCATCATGCTGCCGAACCATTCGCCGCTGGTGATTGCCGAGCAGTTCGGCACGCTTGAATCGCTGTATCCCGGGCGCATCGATCTGGGGCTGGGCCGCGCGCCGGGCACCGATCAGCGTACCGCGCGCGCATTGCGCCGCAATCAGATCGACAGCGCGGATACCTTTCCGCAGGACGTACTGGAATTGCAGTCCTACTTCCGCCCGGCGCAAGCGGAACAGGCGGTGCAGGCAGTGCCGGGCGCGGGTTTGAATGTGCCGCTATGGCTACTCGGCTCCAGCATGTTCAGCGCCCAATTGGCGGCGGAAATGGGACTGCCGTTTGTGTTTGCATCGCATTTCGCACCCGGTTATCTGATGTCGGCGATCGAGATTTATCGCAGCCGTTTCCAGCCTTCTGCCGCGCTGGAACAACCCTACGTGATGCTCGGCGTGGGCGTGTTTGCTGCCGACGATGATGCTACGGCACATCGCTTGTTTACCTCGGTGCAACAGCAGTTTCTCAGCCTGGTGCGTGGCACACCGGGCCAACTCAAGCCGCCGGTCGACAGCATGGACGGTCTATGGTCGCCGAGCGAACAACAGCATATCGAACGCTCACTGGCCTGCTCAATGGTCGGCGCCGCGCCGACGATCAAGGATGGTTTGCGGGCGTTTATCGCGCAGACCGGTGCCGATGAGCTGATCGTGACTGCGCAGATCTTCGATCACGCGGCGCGGCTGCGCTCGTACGAGATCGCGGCCCAGGTGCGCGAGCAGTTGCGGTGCGAATGAAATTAATTGGCGAACAATTGAATTGGCGAATAAGTCAGTGCCGGCCGGATTGCTTCAGCAAGAAATGCGGCACTTTGGCGGCGCTCAGCTGGTTCACCGATTCCAGCAGCTGCGGCGGAATCGACGCCCAGCCGTAGGTGCTGCCCAGATGCTGTCCAATGTGCAGTAATAGTTTGGCTGACACTTCGGCATCGGCCTCGGCCCTGTGCGCGGCGCTCTTGAAGCGGATGCCGAGCGTCCCGGCCAGCTTGCCAAGGCTGTAGCTGGCAAGGCCGGGAAACACCCGGCGCGATAATTTCAATGAACAGATCAGCCGCTGGTAGGCCGGCGTCAAGCCCAGCCGCGCGCTTTCAGCCTGCAGGAATTTGGCGTCGAAACTGGCGTTGTGCGCCGACAGCGCGTCGCTGCCGATGAAGTCCAGCAGTTCCGGCAGCACATGCGCAACCGGCGGCGCGGTATCGACCATCGCTTGCGTGATGCCGGTAATGGACGTGATGTCGGATGGAATCCTGACCCGGCAATTAATCAGTGACACGTAGCGGTCAACGATCCGGCCGTCGGCAATCCGCAGCGCCGCCACCTCGGTGATGCGGCAGCCGGCGTCGGGGCTCAGTCCGGTGGTTTCAAAATCGAGCATCACTATCGGCTGGTCAAACACGGCGGTCTTTCTGCAACTGGTTGAGTTTCTGTCAGGTGCCATGATAGCCTAGCTTGATGGCCGATGACCGAGGACGGGGTCGTGCCGCATATCATTGCCGATGCGCGTTCGGCAGAGACAATGCATGAAACCCACTAGAACTGATACAGCCTCTGATATAAAGCATGGACAATCCTGGAATGAATCCTCCCCCAGCGCCCGCGCGGCAGCGCCCTACTTCCTTAACTGACCTGTTCGTCTCGTTTACGCTGCTCGCATTGCAGGGCTTTGGCGGTGTGCTGGCCGTCGTCCAGCGGGAGTTGGTCGAGCGAAAACGCTGGATGACACAGGCGGAGTTCATCGAGGATTGGTCGGTGGCGCAAATCATGCCGGGACCGAATGTAGTCAATCTGTCATTGATGATCGGCGGCCGCTATTTTGGCTTGCCGGGTGCGCTGAGCGCACTGGCGGGCATGCTGGCAATTCCGCTGGTGCTGGTGTTGCTGCTGGCCCTGCTGCATGCGCATTATGCTGACCATCCGGGCGTGGCCGGCGCTTTGCGCGGGATGGCCGCCGTGTCAGCCGGACTGATCGCGGCTACCGGCTTGAAACTGACGAGCGCGCTGAAATCGCATCCGATGCCAATGCTGTGGTGCATCGGGTTTTGCGTGGCCGGCGTCGTGTCGGTGGCTTTTTTGCACTGGCCGCTGATCTATGTGCTGATCGGTTTGGGCGGCCCGGCTTGCTTTCTGACGTACCGAGGGTTGCGCGCATGAGTCCGCCAATTCACCTTGTGCTTGGCTGGAGCGACTGGCTCAGTCTGTTCGGGCACTACCTGATGCTGTCCCTGATGTCGATTGGCGGCGCGATCTCAACCACGTCGGACATGCATCGCTATCTGGTCGAACAGCACCACTGGCTGACACAATCGCAGTTTAACGATTCGATCGCGATCGCCCAGGCTGCACCCGGTCCGAATGTCTTGTTTGTAGCATTGATGGGTTGGAATGTCGGGATCAATGCCGGCAGCGTTGCGGCGGCGTTCCTGGGTGTGCTGGTGACGATGGTGGGCATTATGGTGCCCAGCACCACACTGACCTATCTGGCAGCGCAATGGGGGCATCGCAACAGCGAATTGCGTGTCGTGCGCGCGTTCAAACAGGGGATGGCGCCGATTGTGATTGCACTGCTGATCTCGACCGGCTGGATATTGGCCAGTGCCAACATCCATGCGGCCACCGATTGGCCGTTGTGGGCGATCGCCATCTTTAGCGGCCTGGTCATTTGGCGCACCAAAGTGCATTTGCTGTGGCTGCTGGCATTCGGCGCCCTGCTGGGATGGTTCCAGCTGATCTGACGGCATTGACTGCCCCTGGCCTGTGACGCGCCGCAAAGATCCGCCATCAAGGCGACACTTTCTTATTTCTTATCTAAAGATGAGGATCAGAATAATAATTAATACGATAGTTCCGAGGCCGATATACATTTTGAATTTCCTTTAGGTTGAGTTGAGCTGATCTCAGCGCTATCGAGAATGATTTCCTTGATGTCGCCCAAGCGCTCGTTCTGCACATTATGAACATGGCCCCCAATCAGGGTATTGACGCCCATTAATTCAGGGCCACGACCTGTGTATGAATTTTCTTTATGGATGCCGTAGGTATCGCTATCTTCATTGGTTATATTAAACCCCTTAATGATCAAAATGAAGCTGAAAATGAAGCTCTAGAATGACATTGAAATCAAAGAAAGTCGGTTCGGAGACACACATACCTTGGCGTAATAAGCGGTAATAAACGGCGTCGTGTCAGCACAGAACGGCCGATGTCGCCAGTGCACAACTAAAGACCCTGTAGCGATGTAACCCCGGTGACAGCGGCGAAGCGACACCAGGAATCTGGAGGCTAACTTCAAAGTCCACAGATCCAAGGTGTCTGCAAGCGCCTACGACATTTCCAGCGCAGCCACTGGTCCCATTTCACGCCGGCATGTCTGGCTTGAAATCCAACATCTTCATCGCCGACGCCAGACCCTGAGCAGACTCCGGATAGGCGTCCCAAGGGGCATTGCCTTGATCGAGACGCGTGTGGACGTTAGCTACAGTCCAGTGCGCGCCGCTGCTGATCCGGTTCACCTCGTCCCAGCCGACCGGCACCGACACGCCAAGTCCCGGCCGGGCTCGCGCGGACCATGCGCAGACCGTGGTGGCACCAAAGCCGTTGCGCAGATAATCGATAAATATCTTGCCTGCTCTGTTGCGTGGCCCGCTTTTGGCGACGAAACGCATCGGCAATGCGCCGGCCAGATGCGCAACGATTGCGCGCGAAAAATCCTTTACCGTATCCCAGCCGTAGCGCTTCGCCAGCGGCACCACCACATGCAATCCTTTGCCTCCGCTGGTCTTCACAAACGACTTCAGTCCGAGTTGGTCGAGCATGGTTTTGACCAGTAGCGCCGATTCCTGCATGGTGGCCCATTCGACGCCTTCGCCGGGATCGAGGTCAAAGGTCATGCGGTCCGGCTTGTTGATCGCGGTCTTGATCGCGTTCCAGGTGTGAAATTCGATGACATTCATCTGCGCCGCGGACAGCAGGCCTTCGGGCCGAACGATCTCCAGTAACCGCGGATGATCGGGGTCAAGACTGGCTGAAAGCTGTGCCACACCCGCCATCTGCCCAACTTCCAGATGCTTCTGAAAAAACAGCTGTTTTGTAATGCCGTCCGGTGCGCGCAACCACGCGACTGGTCGGCCCTTCAGGTGGGGCATCATCAACGGCGCCACCAGCGCATAAAAGCGCAGCAATTCGATCTTGGTGATGCCGCTGCTCGGATCGATCTCGCGTTCCGGACTGGTGATTTTCAAGGTGGACGGCAACCTGGTTGGAGGATCGTGCTGCGGATGCACCGCCGGATGCACTGCCTTTTCGCGCATGATGGCGCGCGCCGGTTTGTCCCTGCGCAATGCGTGAAACACGGCGTGTCGAATCCGCCCGCTTTTGGTCCATTCGGCGAACGACACTTCTGCCAACAGCTTGGGCGTGACCCAATGCGCTTCGTCATCCATGTCGCCGTCAGCGGCAAATGGATTACGGTCGCTGCCGATCGCACTTAACTCCGCCTTCAATCCGAGCAAGGATTTGTCGTTGAAACCGGTTCCGACCTTGCCTGCGTAACGCAATTTGCCGTCCTGGTCATGGACACCCAGCAGCAAGGACCCGAGGCCGGTACGGCTGCCCTTGGGATCGGTGTAACCGCCGATCACGAACTCCTGCCGATGGCTGCATTTCAATTTGATCCAATCGGCTGAGCGGCGCCCGACATAGGGCGCATCCTTCTTTTTCCCGATCACGCCTTCCAGACCAAGACGACAGGCCGCCGCCACGATATAGCCAGCGCCTGCTTCGAACACCTCGCTGAAACGTATCGCCGCCGGTAAGGTCTTGTCCAGCAGGGACTGCAAGAGGACTCTGCGCTCGATAAACGGCACGGGCCGCAGGTCGAATCCTGCGTAAAACGGCAAGTCGAATAAAACGTAGACGATCTGCTGTGTCCTGTTGCTGTCAAATGCGCCTTGCAGCGCCTGAAAGTCGGGGAGGCCATTCTCGCCTGACATCACGATCTCGCCGTCGTACCAACCGGACGGCAGCTTTGCATCGTGCAGCGCCTCAACCAAGACCGGCAGTTTGTGGGTCCAGTCATTGCCGTTACGCGTCAGCAGCGCTATCTTTTGACCCTGTATGCGCGCCAGCAACCGGTAGCCGTCATACTTGATCTCGTACAGCCATGCTTGCGAGTCGGACGGCGGAACATCGACCAGAGTCGCCAGCTGTGGCGCAATGAGCTTTGGTAGGGCAGCCTTGGCGGCGCCGGCAGGTACCGCGTCGGGCTTTACAGTGGATTTTGCCTGCGCCGCTTTCGACTGCACCTGCTTCGACTCCTTCATGGCGCCGTCCTTCGTTTTTGGGATGCCGGGCGGCGGCCCGAGCTGCGCCACGCTGTCGGGCAGTTCATCGACGACGCTGTACTCGATGGCTGGCCGCGCGAAGCTATCCTTCTCCTTGATCAGCAGCCATGGCGGCTGCTTTTCATTTTGTTTTTCGCCCTTTCCCTTGATCCGGATCAGGGCCCAATTACCGCGTAATTTGTGCCCCTGCAATGCAAATTTAAGGTTGCCGTCACGATAACCCTGCTCCGGGTCAACCAGCGGCTGCCACGTGCCTTTATCCCAAATGATGACCTTGCCGGCGCCATACTGCTTGGCCGGAATCACGCCTTCGAATTCGTTGTAGGCGATCGGATGATCCTCGACCTGGACCGCCATCCGCTTGTCCTTCGGATCGTAACTCGGTCCCTTCGGCACGGCCCAGCTCTTCATGCTGCCATTTAATTCGAGCCGGAAGTCGTAATGCAGGTGTGAGGCCCAGTGCTTCTGGATCACGAATGTTTGGCCGGATTGATTGGCGGCGCCGCCGTCTTGCGGCTCGGAGGTGTTGCGGAAGTTGCGTTTGGCCTTGTAGGCCTTGAGCGGATCGGGGTGCGCCATGACGGGCTATCCGCTAGCCGGACTTGTGCTTGGTGGCTGTTTTCTTTGGCGTGGTCGTGGCTGTTTTCTTTGGCGTGGTCGTGGCCGGTTTGGATTTTGTGGCGGCGCTCTTGCGCGCCGTTGCCGGTTTGGCGGCCTGGCCGAGGTTGCTCAGGCTGCGCTGCAGCATCTCGCTCAGATCGTAAATCCGCGCACCGGGCTCGGCCGATTCCACGTGTTCGATTGGGGTGACTGACTCGGTCTGGCCAGCTTTGACTTTTTCTTCCACCAGCTTCAGGATTTGCTCCTTGAACGAGTCGGTAAAGTCGGCTGGATTCCACTTGCTGCTCATGTCCAGCACCAGCTGCTCGCCCATCTTCATTTCCTTATCGGTCAGGCCGGCCGCTTTGGCGCCTTCGGCCGGCAGATCGAGCTCGTCCCAGTTGCGCACCTCGTCACCCCAGCGCAGCAGATCGAGCACCAGCGCCGGACCGCAAGGCATCAGCACAGCCAGATGTTGCTTGGTCTGGATCACGACCTTGGCGATGCCGACCTTCCCCGTCTTCAGCAACACCTCACGCAGTAACGCATACACCTTCGCGCCCTTGTTGATCGGTGACACGTAGTAGGGGCGCTCCAGGTACATGAACGGAATGTCGCCAGCGTCAACGAAGCTCTCGATCTCGATGGTTTGCGTGGACTTCGGATAGGCGGCTGCGATTTCTTCCTGTGACAGGATGACGTATTGGCCATCCTCATACTCAATACCCTTGACAATGTTGTCCTTGTCGACTTCCTTGCCGGTTTTCTTATTGATGCGCTTATAGCCGACCGGATCCATGCTGCGCTTGTCGAGCCAGTCGAAATTGAGCCCCTGCTCGGCCGTGGCCGAATGCAGCGCGATCGGAATGTGCACCAGCCCGAACGAAATCGCCCCTTTCCATAGCACACGTTTGCTCGCAGTGGCCATTGCCGGCTCGCCCCGAATCGAAAATGATAATCTCTAGTAAATCATGGTCGCATGTCGCCTGTCTGTAGGACAAGACCGAGATACATTGTCGGATTGTACGGATTTGTCGCGCTCCAGCTGCCAATAATTGCTGCGCAGAAACCGCAATGTCGGAGGTCTGCTCAACCGTGAAGACCGGGCGCTGAATGGTCGGCAGTAACAAGCTCACGACGAAGCGCATTGAAACGTTTCTCAATACGCGTGCCAGTCTTGAATAAGAATGAAAACAAATTGTATTGCTGAAATTCAATGGGACCAAGATTCTTGATCAACGCGATTTCCATTGCCGCGCATGCGAAATTTTCGCAGCGAAAACACTTGCCCTGCGAACGTCGATACCTTCGTTCTGTTGTATATCAAATAAGTCAGCTGTTGAGTGTGTAGACTTTCTTCTCTGCGTCATGTTTTCCGGACCTCACGATGAGCCGTGGCGCTCAGGGACGGGCAGTTAATTTTCGCCGATCAGGAAAAGAAAGAAATACCTGTTTCATACCACGAAGAACAACAAGGAGAGACGTCCATGCAAGCACTGTCCGCAATGCCAGAAGGGCAAACCGCCGCCGGCGCATTCACAGACTATACCGATGCCAACGCATCGGGTGTCTCTTGGGGGGCAATTTTCGCCGGCGCCGCCGCCGCTGCCGCGCTTTCTTTAATATTAGTCATTCTTGGATTCGGCCTGGGTCTTTCCGCCGTGTCGCCTTGGGCGAATAACGGCGCCAGTGCAACGACCATAGGTATGTCGACCATCCTCTGGATCGCATTTACCCAGATCGCCGCATCAGGCCTGGGCGGCTACCTGGCTGGACGCTTGCGCGTCAAATGGGCGAATGTGCACGGTGATGAAGTCTATTTTCGCGATACGGCACATGGTTTCTTTGCCTGGGCGGTCGCTTCTCTGGCAACCGCGGCGTTTTTTACATCGGCTGTCGGCTCCGTCCTCAGCGGCGGGATCCCGGCAGGGGCCGCCGCAGCCCACACCGCCACGACCGCTGCCACGTCGGCTGCTACCACCGCTGCAACGACCGCTGCAACGACCGCGACGACCAACCGGGGTGAGCAGGACAGCGGACCAACCGGCTATTTCGTCGACACATTGTTTCGCTCTCCGCAAGGCGGATCCGATGCGATGGCTGCAGCGTCCCGCCAGGAAGCCGCGAAAATCTTCGCCAACGACCTGCGGTCGGGCGGCTTGAGTCCCGAAGACAGCCAATATCTGTCCCAAGTCGTGGCAAAGCGCACTGGCCTGAGCCAGGCCGATGCCGAAAAACGCGTCAACGATACCTACGCCAAGTTCAGCAAGGCTATCAACGACGCCGAGACGGCGGCCAAGGAGGCGGCCGACAAGGCGCGCAAGGCAGCGGCGTATTCGGCGCTATGGATGTTCGTGGCCTTGCTGTGCGGTGCTTTCGTTGCCAGTCTGTGCGCAACGTTTGGCGGCAGCCAGCGTGACCGCAGCGACTTTTCCGGTCGCCGCACAATTTAACCTATCCTTTCTAGCTTGATTCAGGAGATCACCATGCGCTCACTTCTGCTGCTGTTGCTTGGCGTTCCCATCCCAATCATCATCCTGATTGCCTTGTTCGTTCACTGAGATAACACCGAGATAGCCGAAATACGGCGGTTGCTGGTTCAGTGCCGCCGGCTTCGGCGCAGAACCACTCGGTCGATTCGCGTCACGGTCACCGTGATTGCGGGGTCGCCGCAGGTCGATTCAAACGTCGGGTCGGCTACCGGCAAATCGTTATGCATCATGCCGATTATGAGGGCGAGTGTGTGGATCTCACCGGCTTCATCTTCCCGCGTGACTGCGACGGCCAGATCAGCATCCTCATGCACCAACGCCTGATACAGACGTGCGACCAGCGCCTTCAGGTGTCCGCAGTCCACAGTCGGTCCTGCACCGGTTGGCCGCAGCGCATGAATGGCAATGGCCTGAAGGCGATCGAATTTCGCTGTCACCAAATCAACGTATAAAGCATTACCAATACCGGGATGACCATCAATCCGGTTGCGAGCCACCCGAATAGTTTAAGCGTTCTCCCGATGACAAACTGTCCCATGATTGTTGAGTTAGTGGCCAGGAGCATCGCCACCATCATAATCGGCGCGGAAATGACGCCATTGATGACAGCGCTCCAGAATAGCGCTTTGATCGGGTCAAGCGACGTAAAACCGAGCGCAACACCACCCAATGTGGCGAGAATGATTACGCTATAAAACGCCTTTGCAAGCGACGGTTTCAGTTCCAGACTGTTGCGCCATTTGAACGCGCCGGCCATGGCATAGGCAGCAGAGCCAGCCAACACCGGCAGGGCTAGCAACCCCGTGCCAATGATTCCTATCGCGAATAAGGCGAAGGCAAACTTTCCGGCGATCGGCCGCAGGGCATTGGCAGCCTGGGCGGAAGTGTCTATCGATGTCACCCCATGCGAATGTAGTGCAACTGCCGTTGTCAGCATGATGAAGAACGCTACCAAGTTGGAGAAGCCCATGCCAACAAAGGTATCGATTTTGATCCGCTTAAGATTGCGCTTGGCTTGATCGGGCGCCTTCTTGACAGGTTCGGCCTCTGGGTCTGCTTTGATTTCCTCAACCTCCTCGGAGGCCTGCCAGAAA
>NZ_JBHRTP010000052.1:32554-70718 GCF_042646465.1 Pseudundibacterium arcticum | reverse complement strand
AGCGCCAAATCGCTGGGCGGCTTCATCGAGCGCGTCGTGACGCCAGGCGCCACCATGACTTTAGCCGCTTGAATATTTCAAAATATTGAACTATTTTGAAAAAAGATTGTGCGTGAACACGCTTGTTACCGGCGAGCGCAGCGCGTGGACTGAAGATGATCGAAAATTAGTTCCGAGAGCTTTAAAAAAGCCTTCCAGTGAAAACTGGAGGGCTTTTTTGTTGCTGTGCGCAATTGATTACTCATATAATCAATCATGGAAAACAATTGTTTTAAAGCAGGCCAGTTTATTTAAGCCTCTGCCAAAATTGTCACATTGACAATTCACACCGTGAGGCGGCGCTTGAGGTCAGCCAGCAGCTGGGGGGCGTTGATCATGTGTTGGGGTTCCCTGAATTTCTATTGTTCTTATAGCTAGTTGCGCTTAGGCAGAAGAGCACGAGAGCAGCGGAAAGCGATTGGGCGACAGCTGGAGCAGCACGGCGGCACCTACAGGCCACGGGCTGGGCCAATCAAGGTGAAACATCAATATCGGCAGTGCCAGTCTTTCCATAGTGCGGGACGCCGGCCGTATTGTTTGGGAGAGTTCGTCCGTCAGTCGGTCTCCTCAGATCAGCGAAGCCTGTTTGAGATATATATGGAGGACTCCATTTGTAACAAACGATGAATTAGCTGTACAGCAAATCAAGCAGAAAGTGCTATACTAAAGTCTCTTTCAATTACTTTGCTGCGCAGCAAACGACCCATGCGCCCCGATTCTCAGTCGTTAGTCGATCAGTTCGTCCAAGCGTTTGAAGAAGCTACGGAAAGCAAAATCTCCGAGGAACGGCACTTCGAGGTTGCGTTTCAACGCCCTGACGGCAAACACCAGCTTGATCTACTGCTGCGGGTGGACAGCCCGGCCGGCGAACGGTTCCTTGCAGTGGAGATGTTGCGCCAAGGTTATCCACGCGACATACGGAACGCCATATGGCAGCTGGAGGAATACCGGCTGTCCGTTAAAGATGCACTCCGCCCCATCCCCATTGTGGTCGCCGAGTTCCTAAGTGCTGGCGCTCGGGAGATCTTGCGCGAGCGCAACATTGGATTCTTCGACGCGAGTGGAAGTCTCTTTCTAAGGCACAAACACTGGCTAATCAACATTGACCGCCCAGCAAAGCCAGCACGGCCGCGGCGCGCTGCCGCGCTTTTCACTGGAGCTCGGGAGCAGGTCGTCCATGCCTTATTACAGTCGCACCATCGATGGCTTACCGGAATCGAGATCGCCAGCCTCGCCGAAACGTCGCCCTATACGGTGTCGCTCACCATGCAGGAACTGGAGCGTCTCGAAATGGTGGAGTCTGAAGGCAGCGGGAAGAACCTGCGCCGGCGCCTCACGCAGCCAAGCGAGCTTTTTGACGCTTGGATCGTGGCATGGAGCGCGCGCAAGGAAACGAAAACCCGCTGGTACTCGTACACCCCTAACCCGAAAACACTACTTCTAACGCTCACCGAAAACTTAGAACGGGAAAAACTTGCCGACTGGTCTTTCACGGGCCCAGCCGCTGCAAACGTGCTGGCACCGCTGCTGACGAACGTAGAGACGGCCGAGGTGATCGTTCCTCCCGGCAAGACGCATCGTTACGCAGAGGCCTTGGGTTTGGAGCGGGTCGATAAGGGATCGAATGTCACTCTAATCGAGCGCACCGGAGCCAGCACGCTTTTTCGTCGACAACACCCTGAGTTCCCCTCCTGGTTCGCTAGTCCGTTCATCCAGTATCTGGACTTGCAGGACGGCCGCGGCCGCAACAAGGAACTTGCATCTCACCTTCGCGCAGACATCCTGAAGATCTAATCACATGGCCACCACTAAGCCGGCAACTGCCGATGGTTACGACGCCGACCACACCCTATCTTGCGAGCGAGCGCTGGTAACCTTGCTCCGGGGTTTCGGCAGCCTCAAACACACCTTGCGCCTGGTAGGCGGCCTTGTTCCCCGCTACCTCACACCAGAGAAACCACCTGAGGTCCCAGCACACGCCGGCACTTCCGACGTAGACATTGTGCTGAACCTGCAGGTGCTCGCCGACGACGAGGCATACAAGACCCTTGCTAGGCAGCTGAAGGACCGGGGCTTCGCGAGGTACGTGAACGCAGAAGGCAAGGCAAGCAGCTGGCGCTGGCAGCGGCAGGTGTCCGAGCACGAATACGTGCTGATCGAGTTCCTGCGCGATTCCAGCCAGGAACTGCCGGGCGGCAAAGTGGCCACCATCGACGGGGAGGGAGTCTCAGCACTCGCCATCAACCACGTTGGAATCGTGCACGAGTGGTTTGCCGAGATGGAAATCACCGCTGAGCTGCTGGACGGCGGCGGGATCGCGACTGAGACGGTGCGCTTCGCCGACGTGGCCGCCTTCATCATACTAAAGGCGTTGGCGTTCGACGACCGGGCGGAGAACAAGGACGCTGCTGACCTTATGCACGTCATGCGCTATGCTGGTCCGATCGAATGGATCGCTCAACAGTTCATCGAGCGACGCGGCGCAGGCCAGCAATTGGTAGCAATTGAAAGTGCACTGGACGCGCTGCGCCGGCGTTTCTGCGACGCGGAAGGTGTCGATGGGTACCTGCGGGACGGCCCGGTGGCCTGCGCGCGGTTCATATACGGCATAGATGATGCCGATCTCGATGAGCAGCGCATTCTTGAACAGCGCAATGTCTCAAGCATGGTCACGGCGTTCTTGCGTCTCGTGCACAATGGGAGCGCCGAAGCGGCTTGAGTACGCCGGACAGCTAACCGAGTGCCGGACAAGTGGGTTGCGTGCTCGCGACCGAGAAATAGACGGGCGCGTGTTGCGAATCATTCGGTATGTAGTGATTCGCGATATGGTCAATCAGATCCGGAACAGCTAAATCCGCAGGGAAGCTGGTGCTGAACGTAGCGACAAAGGTGCAAAAACTGCGCTCTTTATGCTCTTTTCGACACGAATTACCGGCCAAAGCGTCGCTTTTCCGGCGCTCGCGGCGCATCTACTCAATTAGTATCATCACGATCGGCATAGTGCCGTGCTGCCCACAGCGGTTTCAGGAACAGAAGGATCGTGATGAATCATGTCAGCAAATTGCATGAGGTAACAACGTTTCACCAATTTCGGCCGCGGCCCAGCCGCGTTTTCATTGCGGAAATGGCCGAAATGATCGACGCGGCCGATGGCGCCGACGCCGAGCTTGGCATCCTGGTCATGTCCATCGACCAGTTAAAGTCGACAACCTGCCGTCAGTTCGATCCTGACATGGAGGTGGCGATACTCGATGACATCACCCGCAAGATTGCTTCCTGTATGGGGCCGTTCGGGCAGTTCACCCGCAATGACGATGACGATTTCCTGATCTGTTTCCCGATTCAGAGCCTGTATGACGTGGTCGAACTGGCCGCAAAGATACAAGCGTTGATTGCTCAGCCGGTTCACGCCTTCGATCAAGAGTTCCGGCTGACGGCAAGTATCGGCGCCACGGTCTACCCGCAGGACAAGGGAACGCCACGTGACATGCTGTTTCACGCATTGGAAGCCATGGGCGAGGTCCGGCAGCAGGGCGGCAACCGGTTCAAAATCTTCGATTTCGCACAGCGCGTCGCCCAGATCCATGCCCGGACTCTGTCCGACGCGGTGATGGACGGCATGCGCAATGGGCAGATCGAACTGCATTACCAGCCAACGATAGACTTGTGTAGCGGAAGACCAATCGGTGTTGAAGTGCTGATGCGCTGGCGCCAGACGCCAACGGTGATGCGCAACCCGATCGATTTCCTGCCTTCCATCGTAGGCGATGATCTGCTCGCACTCGATATGTATGTGCTCGATGCCGCGCTCCGCCAGAGCGTCGCCTGGCAAGGTCTGAACATTGAGCCGGCGCTGTCGGTCAATCTCAGCCCCCGTCATTTCGCCATGGCAGGGTTTATGGACCGCATCAAGCACACCATTTTGTCCCATACGGACTTTGATCCACGCCGTTTAACCATCGAGCTTCTGGAATCGCACGCCATTCAGGATCTGGCTCAGACCGTCGCGGTCATTACCGAGCTGCGCGCACTAGGCATACGGTTTTATCTGGACGACTTCGGTACCGGCCATTCGGCGGCGGCCTATCTGAAGCAACTGCCGATTGACGGCATCAAGATCGATCAGGTCTTTACCCGCAATCTGCCCGATGGTCAGAATCATCTGCACGACCGCGCCATCATCGCCGCATCTTTATCGATGGCCACGGCTTTTGAGATCGACGTCGTAGCCGAAGGCTTGGAGAGCGCAGCTGCGGTCAGCGAAGTGGTTAAAATGGGCTGCCTTAAAGGGCAAGGATTCTATTTTGCCAAGCCGATGCCGGCTGACGAACTCGCCATTTGGTATCAATACCACCAGCTGCACCCGTGCGACGTGGGTCACAATCCCCTCGCAGTCTCCACACTAGCCCGCTGAATACGTATGCCTTCCACCCCCGAAAGACCGATGCCTGAACTTGACAACCTCTCCCTTGAAACAGCGATGCGATTTCGCGACGTCGTTTTGGACGAACTTGAGCCAAAGGCGAAGGCTGTGATGAGAATGGTCGAAAAGATGCATGAAGAAGGCCGTCAGGACTGGCCATCATGGTGTTATGCACCGAGCCATCTGATCAGCGCCGAAATCATGCGCTATGACCCTCTGCTGACGCCGGAGGAGGTCGGACAGCAGACCCTTGCGCTGCAGGCAGTGTTGGCTTGGGCAAATCAGGGATATGTAGCGCGCTACAGTATCGAAATTCTGGAAAAGATCGAAGCCGCCAGCGATAGGATCGTTGATCAACCCATGAACGCAATGAAGCTGCTCCAACTGCCCGCCTATGCTTTATTTATCGAAAGTCGCGACACCTTGACGATTGATGGCCTGCAATGCGCCGGGAATCTGGTGCACCTGGACTACATTCCCGAGCATCCGCCTCTAATGAAGGTCATCAGCTTTCTTGTGGGCCCGGACAAAACGGGCAATCCAAACATGTTGCCAGTCCCGCACTTGTTGCCTCTGATTGCCAGCTCCAGTTACACGGCTGCCGTTTCACAACTTGTCCTGTCAGAGAGCGTTCTCATCGGCATGTCGCCATCGCCAGATCCGGAAGAGATCCGGTGTTCCGCGGCGCATCTGGCAAAGGTAGGTGCTCTGTTGGCGATGCTGCCAAAGTCCGAAATGGACAAGAGCATTCGACATCTCGACACCAATGGCGATTTCCAATTCGACTACCAGCTGCGAATGATCGAGCTCACTGAGCGTCCTAAATACCTGCATTGATCAGGAACCACGCATCGGATTCAGCGGCACTGAACATGCAAATGTGCTGCGGCGGTTCCTGATATGACACGGTCGTTCGAACATCGGAAAAACAATTCCGCTGTACTCCATCGGTAGGGCTTGAATAACGAGCAATCCTTGCAAGAATAGGTTCATCAGCCGATTACGGCCTAATCGTAGAGGAGAGCCAAGTGCCCAACACCCCGCATCCGATGGATGTCTTATACCAATCAATGACGCCAACACACATGGTTCCGGTCAGAGGGGAATTCGAACCCCTCTCCGAGCCAGGCCAACGCTTCTTGGTGGCGAAGGATGGCTTGTGGATGGAAGTGAAGACACCATGGCTGTACCTTTGCTATCCGTTGGCTCAGCAGACCGCCGTCGATATCCCGTGTGGCGCACTGGAGCCGAGCATCGACTTCCACTACGGTTCACCTCCTGTCTATTTATTGCAGCGATTCCAGCACGCATCAAAAGATGCGAATCAACATCCGATCTCCGCGTGGATCTCCTGGAACGAGCTGACCGGCTTCCGATATTACGAATTACAGCGTGATACGGCAGCTGATGATGTCGCCTTCACCGATCCAGTCCTGGGCGAAGGTGAAACTGTGGCATTCGTGCTGACCAGTCGGGGTGTCGGATCGGTATCGGCAACGGACAACGATCAGATTAGACAGCAATCGGGGGTGTATATGGCCGGATTGTTCGGCCGCTGTGACCGGAGCGATCCTGAATATCGCTATACCCTCCATGCCCAGGGCCTGCAGCTCGAAATGGGCGATGTGTTCAGCATGCTGGCGCACTGAGGCTAACCATGAGCCCACGAACACTTTATGCGGATCATGGACGCCGCGGCGAATTCGTTAAGACTCCCGAGCAGCAGGCTCTGGTCGACGGCTTGATGGATGACCTCATCGCCAAGGCCGAGCAATTTTTGGACGGGAAGTACCTCGAGCCGTCCGCCGAGAGCTGACAGCAGTGCGAAAGACCTTGCAGCTGCGCCGAAAGGATGCGGCAGTCAAGATCGGTATCTCGTTGCGCACCTGGATCAGCAGGGAATCGGGAAACGGTAAGTCCGGCATGCCGGCGCAGGAATTCGCGATGCTGACCCTGTTCTTGTTACGGTCGACGGCGTATTGGGGGCGGCTAGCGAACAAACTGCAGGCCGGCACCGCGGTACAAAGACTAGAATGACGACAGGCTGATACGATCGCAAACATTATGGGCAAACGATACGAATTCAAACTTGGGAAAAAGGGCGTCGAACTGCTTATGGCGGACCTGATCACCAGCCAGGTCGCATGGCGTGTCGGGCGCTGCGAGCGCATCCACATTAGCCGGATATTCGAAGCCAGCCATGTTGGTGCTGCATTATGCAGACGGGGTTTGAAGCATCGTCATCTGATTCCCGCTTTTGAAGGAGCGGCCCGGGTTTGCGAGGCGATTCACGCCCGTTGCTGTAACCGGCCGGGCTGGTACGACGTCAGTCAGTCGGAAATGGAGGCGATCGAACACGCCATGGATCTACTGCAGGAACTGTACAAGATCACTTTGGCCTCAGAAGTTCTGAAGGTGTTGGTTGCACAAAAAGCACGTCTCGGGCTCAAAAACAGCGAATCAGGCATGAAAATCCATGCCCCATAGCCGTATGGGGAACTGTCCACACCAATGACATCCAAAATCGCTCTGGTCAGCTGCGTCAAGTCCAAGCGCAATGAACCCGTCCCTCACCAGGCGCAAGAGCTATATGTCAGCCAACTGTTCGCCGGTATGCGGCGGTACGCACAAGATCATGCCGATCGCTGGTATATCCTATCGGCCGAACATGGATTGCTTGCCCCCGAGCAGCTGATCAAGCCCTATGAAAAGACACTGGTGACGATGAACTTCCGTCAACGTGAGGAATGGGCGATATCGGTCATGCGGGATCTGGAAGCGGTGCTGCAGGCTGGCGATGAAGTGATTTTTTTGGCGGGGATAACTTACCGATCATTTTTGGAATGCTATCTACGCGAACGTGGAATCAAGGTGTCGATCCCAATGGAAGGGCTGATGTTTGGCCAGCAGTTGCAGTGGCTCAAGCGCGCGAATGGCGAGGCAAGTACATCAATCGATGCGAGCAGGATGAAACATAATAACGGGAAGGAATCGCAGTAGCATGGTCAAATTTTATTCAGTCTGTGCAGTAGGGTTCGCGCTGGCGGCAGTGATGTTTGTTTTCAGTTTTCCGCCCACTGAAGCGGCCGCGAATTATGTCCAGACGTAGACTCTCTGCGCGGACCGGGCATTGCGATATAAAGAAGCCATGAGAGGCCAGGCATTTCGAAGATCCCCGGTCTCAGTACATGACCTTGCGGTCCACCGCGCTCGAGCGGATCTATATTGTCGGGATGTACCGAAAGAATCTCAATTACCGATCAAAAGGAACCCTGAGGTCGACGTCCTCGTCCATACCGATGCTGTACAGCGGGCAGCAATTGAGGCTGAAGAAAGAGCACTCAAAACAAACGAGTGGGGTGTTACAGGTAGTCCTAAAGAACTTTGATGTATCTTGGGGTTTGACCTAGACCAGGGAGAGCTTTACCGGCTTATTCAATGCCTTGGCGTGCAGAATGAGCTGGTCGAACTGTTTGCCGCCTTTTTGTTCGAGCACCATGATGTGATTGGCTTCATGCGCCAGCTCGCGCGCCATCACACCTGAGAATTTGCCTTTGATTCCGTAGAAATAACGGACGGGCAGGTGATGTTTGAGGGCAAACTCCTCGCCGAGCGAGGATGCATCCTTGGCGATCGGAACCAGAATCTGCGAAATGCTGGCCACCGGGAGAAAGCGGTCCAGAATCGAATGCTTATCCATGTAGCTGATCTTGCGGCCGGCGACGAATAGTGCCCGGACTGGATGATTGACGTAGCTTTCAGCAGCTTCCCACATGACTCCGGCATACCAATTCAGCTGATGCCCCTGCAGGGTCTTTCCTTCGGAAAACTCGACATTGAGCTCAAGAGGCGTCGTTTTGGCAAATTGCTCCATCCGCAGCCGAACGTTGATATTCTGCTCCGCGGCCATCATGAAACCCGTCTTCAGAGTTCTGGCACGAATGCTGCGCCAGTCGATTCGCCATTTGTCCTGGTGCCGTGCAGCCAGCTTGCGCGCCTCAATCGGGTTGGCCGATTGGAGTACCGCTTCCCGCAGGATTTCGTCCGACAGCCGGAATTTCTCACTTTCCTGCCAATGCGAGATTGAATGGTAAATGTCGCGAGCGTCATCCTTGGCCGAGTTGCGATAGCCAAAGAATAAGCATGGCTCGTCTGGAAGTAGGAGAGAGGAAGTGGTAATCATTTGGCCAGAATGCCACACGCTCATGCGTGTAACAGGCCGGAAAACAGAGGAAATCAGGCTATTTCCGCTGCTGAAGTCACCGATTACCTCAAATAGGCGGTCACGATCGTTTGGCGCCCTTGCCGATTGGGCGCGATCACGAAGCACCAGCGCGAGAGCTGGTCGACAAGTCGAATTCCTTGATTTGCATGTTGAGCGAGATCGAGATCCTGTCGTGTTTCGCTCACTTGCACGGTGTCCAGGCGCGCACTGGCCAGTGTTTTGGCGAGATGGCGCCATGTTTGAGCCGGATCGAGGTTGTTCATGCGCTGGGAGAACTTATCGAGGACATGTCGCGTCACCAAGATTTTGCCCACATGGTTGACGACGATTGACTGTCCGGGTGGCTCATCGACTTGAATCGACGTGACACGATCCTCACTGCGGGGCTTGATCCAGCTATCGTCTTGGTCAACGGCCACAGTCACGCCGGCGAAGCGCGTGGTGAGAAAGTAGGCATAGGGGTACAGGTGCTTTTTGTCACTGCGATTGGCATGAACCTTTTTAACCGCAGAGGCGCTAAACACCAGCTTGATCCCTTGAATAGCCGGAGTGTTCCCCAAGGCCTCAAGGTCGTCTATAAGGTGCTGCATGCCTACCAATTCGGCAACAATTCGTTTGTCAGCTATGTCGGCCAAAATGGCGACCTGAATTTTTCCCTGATGTTTCACGCCTGATTTCCAATAGACGTCAAAGCGGTTTGCAACGGGTGTTTCCATCGCGATTACGGCCAGGATATTGGCAAATTTATGTTGTTCGAGATTCATAATGCAATTTTTAGCTGAAAGGACTCAATTCGCAGGAGCCAATTGTAGTTGAAATGCTTTTGCAGCAGATCTTGCGGCGCGGTCCGCCAGTGTATTGCCAACGTTGCCGGCATGGCCACGCACCCAGTTCAGCGATATCTGGCGTGTGCGACACAATTGGCGCAACTGGTTCCACTGATTGCTATTCCTGCCCTTTTCGCATTTTGCCCGAGTGTCCCGAGCGAGCACGTCGCAAATGGTCTTGTGGTCCGTGAAAATGGTGATCGCATGGGTTTTCGGCGCGGAGCGTATAGCGGTAATGACGGCAATCAGCTCCATCTCCTGAATGTCCCTCGAGGCTTTCGAGCCGCTGATGATGTGGTCGACGTCGGCCGATCCATCCGGATGGATCGGTACCGCTGCAAAGCCGCCGTAGCCATTCTGATGGAGCACTGAACCGTCTGTGTAAAAGGTGGAATTCATGCAACCACGTTACCGGAGCAGTCTCGGCTTTCAAGTGGTTCACTCCCAGAAAAATGCAGAATTTGGTGCTATTTGCAGAAACGGAAGTTGTTGACACCATTTTTTCTTACGAGTATTGTTGCATTATCCGAGCTGACGGTTAACTCAGCCATTTCAATATCGCCAGAGTTTTGGCATCTGTAATTGGGCAGCCGCCCATCAATTCCCACTTTTTAGAGAATGCTGTTTCATGCCATTAGCGGCATCGAACAGAATTTTTTCCGCGCATTTGCGGATAAAAGCAGCTGAGCAATCAGCATCCACTAACCCATCGGGAATCAGTCCCTATGGGTATCTGGTACCCGATATTCCTTCGAGGTGTCAGATGTCAAATGTACAAATGCTTCCTGCGATGCGACTCAACCTGAAAGGGTTTGGGCCGTCACGCAAGTCTACGGGCCGACCAAAGCTGGCGGTCTCGATCGGAACTCGCGTAAAGGCGAAAGTGGTGGCGCCACCATCTCCTGCAGTACTGTCTGAAGTTCTGACTCCCGTTGAGTCGGCTCCGCCCGCAACTGCAGGTGATTTTGTGCTCCCAGCAGTGGTGATCGCTGGCATTGCCAGTCTTGCCGCGTCTCTGGATTCCATCTTTCTGTCCGCTCCGGCACGTGAGGTGTTGGCTCAGACCGAACCATGGAGCCCGTTTGCCGACCCGGCAGTGGACGACGATGGATGGGCGAACCACCACCACCACCAATTTATCGGTGGCGGGGACTCGTTTCATCACGAATCGCCTGTACATGACGACGCTCATGGCGGGTTTTCGCATCACGACTACATGGC
Source organism: Pseudundibacterium arcticum (assembly GCF_042646465.1). Classification (NCBI taxonomy): domain Bacteria; kingdom Pseudomonadati; phylum Pseudomonadota; class Betaproteobacteria; order Burkholderiales; family Oxalobacteraceae; genus Pseudundibacterium; species Pseudundibacterium arcticum. Next base: position 59,983 of record NZ_JBHRTP010000052.1, on the reverse strand, counting down.
GGCGTCCAGAGGGGATTGATCATGTACGTAGCGCGCAAATCATGGGTTTGGTCACTAGGCTTTTTGTTATCTAGGGTGTTTCCTGAAGTCCGAGAACTAAAGGCACTTTACTGGCCAGTGATCCCTTTCGAGAAAGTGCTGGAGGCAATTGGCTCCATGTTTGGAATCGTCGGCGCCGCCTGGTTGGCTTTGCGCCTGCCGGGATATACGTTCGCCTACATCCCGTTTTTGCTGTCAAGCCTGAGTTTTACCTATTACTTCTATAAGAAGGGGATGGGTTGGGTCATGTTGCAGCAGGTCGTTTTTTCGGCCATCAATTTGGCAGGTATTTATTGCTGGATCCTGAAGTAACTCAGTTCAACAACCCTCGCGGGGCACTTTGCCCCGATGGGGCAGTGCTTCGCTCACACAATGGAGCGAAACATGCATCAACATCACAGCACCGTCATCAATTTCCTGCTGCTGTTCTCTTTTGTCCTGTTCCTTGGTCTCGCGCTGATCGGAGAAGCTGCCGTCACACTGTTTGCCCGGCATCATGCCGCGCTAAGCAAGTTCGGCTGGCAGTGCCGGTTTGAAGTGCTGAGTCGGGTGCTGGCTTTTTCGGCATGGTCGCGCATGAAGGTCAATCGCTATTGCGAATTGATTGATCGCCTGGCGCTGCCGAGATTGCAGTACTACCGGACCTGATAAAAGAGCCAGATGAGGCGTTCCCTGGCGGACGCCTCATCGAGGGCTGATACAGAAACTTTCTTCGAATGGGGCAGGGCTGTCCCTTCTGTGCATGGATGTGCACAGAGGGGACGGCCCTGTCCATTCAACATTCAAAGGAGAAAACATGTCAGCTACCCTCGAACCCCAATCATTTCAATGGATGGCCGATGTGGGCGTCCCCCTGATCGAAGTCAGATGGCTGCAACGCATGGCTTGGCTCACCAAAGCTCAATCATCCAGTTGCGGTCCGGCGCGTGGAAAACATGCAGAAAATGGCATTGGCAGGCTTGGTTGCAACAACTAGACCTGTCTTGGCGCCGATGGCAATGCTGGGCTAGAAATGAAGACTTACGGTGTTCCCGCACAGCGCGGGGACACCAAGTCTACCTTTGAATTCCAGAGAATTTTGTCCGATGTGGGCGATACATCGGACAGGATTTTCGCCGCAATGTCGGCAAAAGTGCAGCTGGGCATCCAGCATCATCATTATCTCGAACTAGATTCAGCAGATCGAACTGTGTTCATCAATCCCGGAGGGTTTGTGCTTTGGGCCAATTCCCCCGACTTTCTATAGGAGGAATTATGGAATTTACCAAAAACGAAGTTGATCTGGTACTCGGTCTGTCTGATCAGTTCCTAGAAGATTGGGAAAGCGACACCCCAAACGACAGAGATTATCTGGAGCGTCAGGCGGCATATGACAGGATCCGCCCATACATGGTGAAAGCGGCTTCCATGCACAATTTGTTCGTCCGGATTCAACAATCTCAGCTCACTGGCGCAAGCAGTTTGGACGCCAAAACCAGCGAGCAGGTAAAGCTTTTGTTGGCGGACCTCGATGCGTGTGCGGTGGTGACTAGCAATGCGGACGTGCAAACTAATCCATTGCCGCGGGCAATGGCCGAACCTGGCACGCACGTGTGTATGCGCTGCGAGTTGCAGTCCCGGGTTCTGCAGCGCGCCAAAGAAGCGCTGACCAATGTTCCGATTGTCGGCGAATCGTACGATCAACAGCATTCCGATACGCATATGCGGGCGAGTATCGCCGTCGACGAAATGCTGAATCTGCCAACGAACCTGTACTTCTAAGTTCGAGGCAATCCCAAGTCTCGAGAGGGACGAGGGACTAACTATGTACCGGCGAATGGGGGGAAGTGGCAAAAGACGATATACGTCTGTACTTCGCCCCCCTTGTGGGCGCGATTGATGCCATAAAGAAAGAAATCAACCGTCCGTTGCAACAGGACAAGCGTGCACCTGCCAGCAAGACACCACTGTAGGTGGTTCTGACTCGAACGATAATTTCAACCGAATGTAACCGAATGTAGTGATTAAGTGTTCTCCAAAAAGCCCTCTTCGAGGGCTTTTTGTTTTCAGAGAACAGCGCTTACTTTGTCAATTGCTTACCGATCCGCCACTCGATCTATTTGAAGAACCGCCGATCGCGACGTTCACCAGAGTCCTGGATCTGTTTTGACTTGATCAGATGACCTAGGGCATTGGTCATTCGCGCCGACAGTTTCGATTTCAGATCCTTGGTCGATGTCAAGCCTAGTTGCGCGATGGCCGCCTTCAGGATATCTGGAGCCGATTGCGGCTGATCGGTGATCAATTTGATCCAGAAATCGCCTCCAGTCGACGGAATCTTGAGTGTCCCCACTTTTTTGCCGGGGGCTTTAACGTCCTGTGTGACCCTCGTCTTTGTGGTCCTTTGATCAGATTGAAATTTTGGGCTGGCGCCATCGATTCCATCCAGAGCGGCAAGCGCTTTGACCAACTTATCTAATTGCACTTGATAGTGGTCCCTACCCTTGGTGAAATGCTCTATCTCTGCTTTGATCGCGTCTCTTGCTGATAGTGTTTTCGACATGCTGGTCTCCTTGATGCAGTGATAAAGGGACTGGTTTGTACCGTTTGGGTGAAAAGCCTGGTGAACTGTTTATATTGGAACGCACCTGGTAATCATAATTAGTATAAGCCGCATTGGTGTATGGCGAGCGATTATCAATTCATACGGCATTTCAGGAAATCGTAATCGCCTCAAGTCGTGCGCGCCACTTTTCTGAGAACCCCGCACAAACGCTTGTGCTACTCTTGAAAAAGAATCTGAACGATTCTTCCTCTGAATGCAGCTTCCATCCATTCTATTCAGAGGTTCTCATGCCACAAGCCACTACCCTAAAGCCCGGCCAGATTCGGCACCTCCTTCGCGTCACAAAAGTTACCAGTCGCCATCCCGAGCGCGATACGCTCGTTCTGCTTCTCGGTATCACCTGCGGCATGCGTGTGTCAGAAATCGCGCAGATTGAGGTGCAGGACATTTTATTGGCTGGGTCGGGGGCGATAAGGCCAGAAGTCAGTTTGCGAGCTGCCATCACCAAAGGATGCCGCCAGCGATGCATTTATTTGGCACACCGGTTGACCATCGAGGCGCTGGAAACGTACCTTACCTATCGGATCGAGCGCGGCATTGGGACCGAGCAGGCAGATGCGCGTTATCGCGGTCTGTCACCGAAGACAAAGCTGATCCTGACGCACAAGGGCAGCAAGTTCTATCTCAACACGAAGCGCCGAATCAACTTCGCCGACGAGCAAGTCGATTACCTGGCCTGCGATAGTCTGCAAGCGCACATCACAAAGCTCTACAAGGACGCTGGCATAGGCGGTTCGTCGCATTCAGGCAGGCGGTCGTTTGCCAGCAATCTCTTGAAACAGGGGCACGATCTTGAAACGGTGCAGCTCTTGGGGCATGCCGAGCTGGATCACGTTATGCCCTATCTTGAAGTGTCACAAAAAAAGCTGCGCGACATGTTTTCTGCGGTGATATGATGGCACTCAATGGGTACTATGGACAACAGGGCAACAATGACAAATAGGAACGTGTCACAGCAAGTGTTTTTGAGGGAGGCCAAAGATAAACTTGGACTTCCCTGGAAGGAGTTCGCAGAGCGCATTGGTGCGCCTGAGACGACATTGAAGAAATGGTTAGCTGCACCGGAAGCAGTTGGCAATTATAGAGAAATGCCGTCAACCGTTTGGGTCCTGGTGCGCGAAATCTTAGATCATGAGGCCCTGAAAAATAAATTTAATCGTCTGGCAAATAAAGCTTCGAAAAGCGCTTGATGTACCCAATGGGTACTATATAATGAGGCTTATCGAAGCTTGATAACAGATAAGGAAAATTATGGTCCACACTAATCAATGGCAGGTACAACTCGTCGGGTTGGTGCACGACCTTGTTTATCTGGAGCAGTTCTTGAGCCAGTCAGGTTCTGCCAAGGTAGTCAAGAGCGACCGAGATAACGAATATTTATACGAGTCCACCAAGTTCGATGCTTGTCCTGAGCACGCTGATGTGCTCGCAATCGCCGAAGAAGAAATCGCTATTTTGTCAGGCGTTCTCAAGCTTGAACGTGGTTTGCGAGAACCAATACGTAGCGGCGCTGTGTATAGGAGAAACGCAGCCGGCGGACGCGACGTATTCGTGACAATTCGTGAGGGTGTACATGCTCGATGCGATGTGGGTGCCGTCAGTTCTAGTGGTGGTGCGGGGAATCTCGAAGGGCAATCTGACGAGCCGCTGTCTCCACGAACGATAAAGATTACAACACTTTGCGGGTCGGATAGCGCAGTCGCGAAAGTGATGCGTCTTTTGGTTGCCGAGGATAGCGATGCCTGGGTTGGGCTGTACCGCATGCTGGAAGTTGTTAAAAAAGATGTAGGCAACGAGCAAGCCCTGATTGCCACTTGTTGGACAAACAAGCCAGAATACAACCGGTTCACGCGCACGGCGAACTCAGTTTCCGCAGTAGGAGACGCGGCTAGACATGGTAGCGAGAAAGATCCGCCCCCCGAGAATCCAATGACTCTGGCGGAGGCTAAGGACTATCTTTACCGCATAGTCCAATTGTGGCTTCAACACAAAGGTGTATGACAGAGATAATAACAGGGCCGACACCAAGGAAAACGCGCATGAGTGCGCCCGCAGCTGGCCGGAAGCCATGGCAATAAAAAAATGAAAGAATTCGTTGTCATTTTCTGTACGTTGGTGTGTGGTGCTGTGATGCTGTCTGCTCACGCCGCTGACAATTTGCGTGCTGTACAGTTGAAATCACTCGGTACTCACGAAAATAGCTTAAACAACTTGTCTGTTGAGTTACGCGGCGTTGATCTAGGCTTGGCAATGGGCGCGGCTCGGATCGCTGCAGTCACGCGCAACGAAATTGAACACTTGTCTGATCTCGAACAGCTGGACGAAGTGATCTCCGAGCCGACTGCTAGAAAAGTTTTGGGTAAAAAACTCGCGTTCCGTCGTGAGCTAATTAAAAATGGTTGTGTGTTCGACCTAAATAATCTTGAAGTTTTCAACAAGACTGCGACCAACCCTTTGCTAACAGGCCACCTCAAGGATCTGCGGGATACGGTGGCTGATATCTGTAAGAGAATCTAGGAAATTTGGCGCACGCGCCCCGATACCGGCCGGCAGCCGGCAAGGATAAGAAGAACATGATTTTTACTCCACCGAACTGCCCCAAATGCGGTGGCGTTTCAACAAATCCGGTCTTGCCGGAATGAGTACAACGCCATACAAATGCACTAGCTGCGATCATGCCCATGACAACGAATGAACTTTGGACGCTTGGCATCGCCGGTTATGCAGCAGTTGTCTCGATGTTCGTACTTGGCTGGGACGCCTACAAGTGGCTAGATTCAGGCCCGAAGGTACGCCTCACGGCGAGCACGGGCATGAAAATGGTTGGCGGTGGTCAGATCGATCCGAAAACATATGTGTCCGTTACCGCCGTCAACCTCGGCGACAGAGCTACGACGATCACGAACCTTGGTTTCCTGTACTACAGCTCATGGCTCAAGGCAAAATTTAGACAGAACAAGCCCGACAAGGCGTTCATCATTTCGGGACCATCCCAGGTTCAGGTAATCCCGTATCGGTTTGAAGCAGGTGCTCAGTGGATTGGACTGGCCGATCAAGGTGATGACGTAGTGAAGTTGATCCGCGATGGATGTCTGTTTGTCGTGCTGTATCACTCGCATGGTGGTAAAGGTGTTCGACACAGGTTGAACGTCAAGGAACCTACAACCTAACTGATGCCAAGGAAAAAATCGATGATGACACTATTTGCCGTTCCAGTTTTCGATGCAACTGTAATCGTCGAAGGGAACGAGCTGTTCAAAGGGCAGGGCTCGGCAGTGCAATGGGCTGAACGGCTGGCTGTTGAAATCGGCAGCGAAGTGGTTGCGAGGAAGATCGGAAACGGTTGGGCACTATGTGGCTCGGTGGACGGCATTGATTGCGTTTGGGGCATTCACGGCCAACGACTAAAGCGAATCAATTGAAGGAAAACGAATGACCTACATCCTGGCAACAACTGAATCGCGGGTTCGGTAGTACGTCCCAAAGGTGCAAAAGCTCGAAGACATTCACACCCTGAAGGAAGGCGATTTCCATTTGATCGAGGAACTCAATCTTGAGATTGTTCCTGGCTTCGGCAATAAGGAAACCGCGAAAAGGGTCGCGCTCGCCATCGGCTTGAAAACATGGCGCTACGTTCGTCTCGATTCTCCGAAGCGCACCTACACTTTAACCGCATAGGAAATTGAAATGCGCGACATTGCGAAAGAAGCATATGAGAAAACGTCGGTTGGAGGTGTTGGCTGGATGCGACCTGATGCTGCAAAAGGCGAAACTGTTGATGCGTTTCAGAATGTCACAATTGCGGCGAGAGCTATGGCTTCAGATGGCCTAATCCATATCATTGTTGAACATCTTGAAAGTCAAAGTGGAAAAGGGTTGATAGATGCAATCCAATTTCGGCGGATCAACTAGGAAAATTCTTGAAAACACATTTAGACACTGGTTATGCAGCGCCAGATGTGAACAAACAATAAAGTCAGACACAAAACAATTAAGTCTGACACAAGGCAATTAAGTTTGACACAAGTGGTGCAGCACCCATTAGTTGCTGCGCCATTTCCCATTTCATGCTGACACCATGATCGAATTGTCTGCTCAAATCAGAGGTCCAACACAGCGAATTTCACAGGTATCAAAAGGCCTCAACATATGCAAGTTCTATCGATTATCCGATCGGATTTTCAATTGTTTGGCTGAGTATTCGCACGGACGTTGCCACCGATTCGCACGGCAACGTCGCCACCCCGAGGGTGTATTTAGTTTTGTGTAAACGGTCATTTGGCAGGACACTGCCGGCATAGAGGAAAAAATGACCTACGTAAAACGCACCAAGCGGGCCAAGCCCGATCCTGACCTGGTCAAACTGGCTGACAGCCTGCTTGCCAACTACAAAAAGCCAGAAGACCTGATTGGTGAAAATGGCCTACTCAAACAGCTAACCAAGATGCTGGTCGAGCGCGCTCTGGAGGTCGAGATGACCGACCATCTCGGTCACGACAAGAGCAGCGCAGTGATCAACGACACGGCCAACACGCGTAACGGTCACAGTGCAAAGACGCTCAAAGGCGATTTCGGCGCGCTCCCGCTTGATATCCCGCGTGATCGCCAAGGCTCTTTTGAACCCCAAATCGTCGGCAAGCATCAGACCCGCTGGACCGGTTTCGACGACAAGATCATCTCACTATATGCCCGTGGCCTGACGGTACGGGAGATCCAGAGCCACCTGGAAGAGATCTATGGCACCGAAGTGTCACCGAGCCTCATCTCGGCCGTTACCGACGCTGTGAGCGACGATGTGAAGGTCTGGCAGGCCAGGCCACTCGACGCGCTCTACCCGATCCTGTATCTCGACTGCATTCACGTCAAAGTCCGCGATACCGGGGCCGTCCGAAACAAAGCCGTCTATCTGGCAATCGGCGTGAATATGGAGGGGCACAAGGAAGTACTGGGCCTATGGATCGCCCAGACCGAGGGTGCCAAGTTCTGGCTGCAGGTGGTCACCGAGCTGAAAAATCGCGGCGTACAGGACATCTTTATCGCCTGCGTCGACGGACTGAAAGGCTTCCCGGATGCCATCGAGACGGTCTATCCGAAAGCAGCCGTTCAGCTGTGCATCGTTTACATGGTACGTAACAGCCTGAACTTCGTTCCCTGGAAATTACAGAAGGAAGTGGCCACCGACCTGAAGCGAATTTACAGCGCCGCGACCGTCGATGAGGCTGAACTCATGCTCTCGGAATTCGAGACCAAGTGGGACAAAGACTACCAGTCGATCGGCCTGTCCTGGCGGCGCAATTGGGCGCGGATCACACCGTTCTTCGACTACCCGCCGGAAATCCGCAAAGTCATCTACACCACCAACGCCATCGAATCGATTAATATGAGCCTGCGAAAAATCACCAAAACCCGCAGTTCATTCCCGACTGATGAGGCCGTTAGCAAGCTGTTTTATCTGGCGCTCAACAACATCAGCAAGAAGTGGACGATGCCGCTGCGGGACTGGAAAGGAGCGCTCAACCGCTTCACAATCCAGTTCGAAGAGCGGATGTCACCGGTTTAAACGAAATTCCGTTTACACAAAATCCGGTACACCCCCGCCACCCCTTCTCATCTCAAAGTTGCCGCCGATTCGCTAGGCTGCTAACTGGTGACTGCGGCCATTCGCCTGCCTTTCCTAAAGACCGGTACAGTTAGCGACCAGTCCGGCCGCATGCTCGAAGGTATGGGACTAGCCGTGACCGCCCTACCTTATCGGTTCTCCCGGAGCTCTTTCAACTGTTCCTTGCTGGGCTGGAGCAGATAGTTTTTCTGACCAAACGGCTTCAAGCTTCCGCCATCAACGGTGAACACAGTAGTGTGATGGAGGCGGCCACCGAACCCATTGCCGCCGCCCAAGTCCTGACCCGCATATACGTTCTTCTCGCCGGCGAGAATCCACACCGGCTCGAGTCCGGCTCGGGCGAGGCGTTCCAGGAAGTAGTCCCGAGAGACTACCCCTGCTCCGGCGCCACGCGTGTGTAGGGAGGGGTCTTGCCATCTGAGAACTCCTGCAGCGTCAACGTATTCCGGTTTCCTTCCGCTGCGAAGGTGCAGGTCAAAAAGTTTCATGGCGGCAGCAGACGGAAGGTGGAGCGTGAACGACTCCTCAACCGAATTGTCCTCGGTATTGCCTTCGGCGGTAAGGGATTCGACGATCCCAGCGTAGGGAGTGGCAATACCTAAGGAGGTGTCCTTCGAGAGATTAATTTCCTTCCCGTCGCGCCAGCCGTGCTCCCCCAAGAAGGCTTCCAGACGCCCGTCGTCCGACAGTCTCGACGAGTCACCACGCTGCTTGCTCAACAGGTCCTTGGCCAATTTAGGGCCGGCACCCAAGCGAGTGACCAAGCACGTGATATGGGACCAAGCCTCTGCGTGATTGCGCCTGCTCTGACCCGGGACTTTCCAATGGCGAGAGCTGTGCACCACAAGCCACCGGTGACTGTCGGGGCTCACCACTTCAATCTCTTCGGGACCGTTGCACAGCTCACTTTCCACCGAAACCCAGACAAGGAGCAGGTCCGTGTCGCCGGATGGCAGCCGTGGGGAGGAAGGCGTCCACCAGGTGATTGGAGTCGAGGACCAGCCAGACTCTTGCGTGCTGCTTACACGGAGTGACGGGTCAATATCCTTCTTCATGTAGCGGCCGCTGGGGCCGTACTCGAAGGCCCGCAGCCTGCCATCGTCGTGGTAGGAGGACAAAACGAGGTTGTCGGTCAACCGAGCCGTGGCCTCTGCAAGTGCGATGTGCTGGTACTTCTTTCCTATCCGCTCGACCCGGTGATTGCCTATGCGCTCGCGAGAGATGTGAGGTCCCTCATCGAACTTCTCGAAGAGATCCTCGGTCCATCCCATCGTGTGTGCACGAACGCATATCCAGCGCCTCACGGTCGCGTGGTCGAACTCGGGCGGGCGCCTGCCGTCGTCGTTCATCCTGGTTGCCTCGAGCAGGTGCTGCTCCGCGAAACCGCTGTACTCAGCGAGCATCTCGGGGGACATTTGGTCTTTCAAAACCATGTTCGCCTGCGCCAGCTCTTCCCACAGCCGCGCCGACTCGTCCTTACCCTTCTCGCTGAACCAACCCCGGTCGGGTCGTTGACGGTAGTTCAAGCTCGCATGAAGCAGGTCCGTGTAGACCTGAAGTTGCGCTGCCGTAGCCTTGACCTCGAAGTCAGTTTTCCAGAGCTCGTACAGCTGCTGGGTGGTCTGCCCCGCGAACGCCCGCGGCAGGCTCGTGATGTCGTGCAGCCAAGCGCCTAAGGTGTAGTTACCAAAATCCCCATGCTCTTCGGTCGACGAGAAAATGGAGTCGCCGTACCCCTTCTTGCGGTACTCCTTGAGATCGTCATCGGTCACTGGCTCCAAGGGCCAAGGCGAATTGAACTTGGCCTTGCCGGCTTCAATGTCGACTTCTGGGGGCAACTGTTCAGCAGCTCGGGCGTACAGCAGGGTGCCGAGCGCATAGTCACGTGCCAGCAGATGAAGAGGCGGTGTGCGGTCTCCGGCGAAGTAGTTGGTCCAAACTGCTGACGCAACGGCCGTGCATCCCGCGCGGTCTATTCCCTGCATCGCGGCCCCGTAACATGCAGCCAGAAGGCGCTCAGAAATGTATGGGTCGTCGACTTGACTGAACTTGTCGAGCAGGGCAGCGGCAACACTGAGGTTGGAGGACAACAGATTTACCAAGGCTTTGGTGGCACGGTCTCGCACGGCGCGGTTGCTGGTGGACAGAAACCAAGTTAGCGCGACCGCAGCGAGCCATAGACGCTGGTGTTCCACCTCTCCGGCGTCCACCTGCCAAGCCCACTCAATGAGGGACTCGGCCGTACCTCCCTCGATCAAGTCGTCTTCCGCGAGGAAGACAGACCACACGGCGTCTCTTTGAGGCATGGGACGCTGCCAGAGGTCATGGTGCAACCATTCGGCATTGAACTGATTCTCCGGCTCGGTGCAAACTAGCAACAGCAGCTCATACGAAGATAGGCCGGTGAGCTTGCAAAGCGTGAACACCCAATCGACCGTCCGCTGCGTGAACGCATTGGGAGCACGCCAGGCAAGCGAGCTTACAAAAGCGTCGGCTAGCGACTGGTCGTGGATTGCGTCCTTGGGCAGCACATCGAACAATTCGCACCCGAACCGCTCGGGAAACTGGACCGCAAGTGCCTCGATGACCCCAGCAAAGCGCCAAGATGCTTCAGGGCCAAAGTAGGTGCCCAGGGGCTCCCGTCGGATTGAGCCCTGCAGGTCGGCGGGGTCAATTTGCGCGACGAGGCGCCCGGCTCGCAGGTGGTCCGACAGCCGCTCGAACGTAAACCTGATGGTTTCGACAATCCTGCCTTTGCGGCGCTCGACTTCCTGCGTAAGCACGCCTTCGGAGAGGAATGCCGACAGAAGGCTCCTGTCCACTCTGCCCCCTGAATTGTGGAAGCGCTCGAATAGTTTAATCGTCGCATCGAGTGGCAAACTGCCGCCGTCCCCGTACGTAGCGCAACCGTCAAGGAATTCGTCGAGTGCTTTGCGCGCAATCTTCTGCTGGGGAATAAGCCGCAGCTCTCTTTCTACCTTCTTAGCCACCGCCGACAGGTAGAAGTTGAAAATTGCCGTGATTCCTTCGAGGCCCTTGGGCAGTTGCTTGAGGTTTTCCGCGTCAAGGTATGAGCAGCACGTCCGCAGGAACAGGGGGTTCTCGAACTCATGAGCCAGATTTGGCGAGCTGGGCCGTGCAATACCGCGCCGGTCTAGGTATGCCTTGGCAGCCGCCCCGGCATGACCCGCGAAGCCACGGTGAACGACATGCTCGAGTCCTTCCAGCGGGAGGTATTGCAGGTACGTGTCGCGCACCGTCAAGACCAATGCCAAGCGCGGGAATCGCTGCATCTGCGCAACGAACCCTTGAAGGCGTGTCTCCCACAGGTCGACCCCGTGCTTCTCGTTCAGCGCGTCAATTGCAAGCACTGACCGGCAACCGGCGGCCTCTGCGGCAGCGTCCAGAGCTCCGAGGAACTCGTTCGTGCTAACCTGCGCCAGGTCCAGCTGCCCGCGAATCTGTTCCCAAGGGTCGGCCTCGGTCAGGGTTCCGGTCAGAACCAAGACAAAAGGGCGTGCCAGCTCGAGCTGCTTTGCTCCGAAGTCGGCAACTAGATGCGACTTGCCGATGCCGGCCTGTCCAGAGATGACCAGTTCCCGCTTGTTCGCCAGACGCCAACTTATGCTTGCGAGCTCGCGCCGAACGTGGTCTACCGAGGAATACAGATCGAACAGGTCCTTGCGAGCAATGACATGGTCCTTGTCGGCGACCTTGTCTTGAAGCTCGGTCAGCGCACTCGAGACGCTCTGCGTGCCAGCCGCCGACAGTGCGACCCAAGTGTCTAAGGGGAGATGAGCATCCAACGTAGCCGGTGAACCAGTGAGGGCATCAAGCAGCGGTTCGTAGGCTCGCTTTATCCGGTCAGCAGCGGACGTCAAGCCGTGCCGCACCAAGTTGCGAGCCGCTCCGTCGAGGCGGTACGTGATTTCTGCGGCCCAGACGAACGGCTCTTTCAGCAGTTCCGGATCACGCGCAAGCGCTTGCAAGGCTTGCTGAATAGGCAAGTCTACATGGCTCTCAGGACTGTACCGCTCGCCGAGATTGCGGCGCGGGACCTCGAACTTCTCGCGGAACCAAGCCGAGCTGAAGCGGACGGTGTCGAACCAGTAGCGGGCCCGCCCCGAGTAGGCAGGGGTATCGCGGCCGAGCCGCTCCATGATACTTGACGCGCTCCAAAGCTCGATTTCCAAGATTCGGCCCTGCGACGCGGCGGCCTTGATGCTCCTATCGCGCCAGTTCTCGTACCGCTGCACCTGGCTCAGCTTCTTGCCGGAGCGGTTGTCTTGGAGGTCGATAGGCAGGCAGACAATGAATTTCTTCAGCTGCGGATGGGCGGCCATCGCGCGCTGCAGGGATTCGGCGAGATCGCTGATTTGGGTCGATTCGAACCCGTTCATAAAGTACTTGGCTTGCCAGCCAACTTCGCGCCCATCCGCGTACGTGCGGTAGCACTCCAGGCCCTGATCCGCCCCCGGGCCTTTCCGAACGAACCGTGAGCCCTCTGTCGGGTCCTCCAAGGCAGCCAGCTGGCAGCAGAGCTCTTCGAAGCCACCCATCTGGGTACTCCTGTGCTCTCGAATGTCAGAAAAATCGATGCGCAACGGCAACTCAGCCTCCGGTGTGTGATATCTGCTCCGGCCACGGCTGGGAGCTGCGATCAGCTGAACACTTTAGCAGATGTGGTGTCCATTGGCCGAGTGGCCTGTGGACAGAAAAAAACTTGCCCCTTCGTATGCAGTCGTTCGGCGTCCGACCGAGGGCATGATCATCATGCGGCGCTTGCCTCGGTGCCGCACATCACCATCCGCGCCGTACGAGTACGATATTGTGGATTTTCGATACTTTGTAGACAGACAAGAGCAGGCGTACAGACTATGGATGCTCACGCCAGGCCGCTCTGCGACTTCGCTGACCGCGTACCCGTCATTGCGCCTCTCTGGCCCCGGCTCGTCGGAACACGGCAGTCAAATTCCTTGGCCAAACGCGCCAACTGCGTTAATGAACTGGCGAAGCAAAAACTCTGCTCCCGGCTCCGCTTCAGGTTTATGCCTCCGCGTGCAGGGTATAGTTCCAATTAACTCGGCGACGAAGGACAAATTGTTGAGAAGTCGCACCGAGCACAATGATGACCTATGGTTGGACTGTTGTCCCCTGTAAGGAATCGTATTGCTGCCCCATAAGATTTTGTTGCTTCAATCTTCTTCGCGCCTGGGACATCGTCTACAGTGTCAGAAAGGACGTAGTTCAATGTCAGCTTTTTGGGGCCAGGAACGTTGAGCCCTGGCACAAAGGGCTTAAGTACAGTGGAAAGGTCTGAAACCCCTCGGCGCGCAAACCTCACCATCGCATACTCAAGCGAATGGCCGCTGCTAATTGCAAAGCCCCAAGGCATCTGTACGGTGACGCCACCAACGGCCGCCGACGGCTCGTAGTAGTAGCCACCGCGCTTCTGGGCGGTTCTGACGAGCGCAACGCCACGGCTCAGCGCATTTTGAACGTCCCTCCAAAGTGACGGATCCTCAATTGCAGAAGGTAGCATTCGAGTAGCCCAAGCAGCTTCGAGCGATGCGTTAGGCGAACCCGAGACGCCCGACGCCACAGCTTTCAGAGCGTCAAGCACTGCTCGACGAGCTCGAATCGAGACATCAATATCCGCTTCACTTTTGAGCCCACAAACTTGAGAATACCAGTAGCTAAGAGGGCATCGCACGTACGAACTGAAATCTTCAAAGCTCAGGGTATTCGGCGCAACGAATGTTTGCGTTGCCGCAGCCCTTGCCGCCTTCAGCACCGCTCCATTGTAGACGTGAGGAGTAAATCTCGGAGGGTAGTGAGTGAGTTGTGGCACAAGTGTGTGGCTGCCGAACTTGTTGTCCTGGTATAGGTAGAGGTGACGCTTTGCACGAGAGACAGCAACATACAGCAGGTTGTTTCGCTCGACCGCAGACTCGCTCTCATATTCCGCTAAGCTGCTACCGAGTGCCTCTGGGGGCACAATATCCAGAATACCCTCCGGGCTCCAGCTAGGCTTCTGTCCACCGTAGTGGTCTGCGGTGACGTACGCGACGTGCACCGCTTCAAATTCAAGCCCCTTGCTTCCATGTACTGTCATAAGGCGCACGCCATCAAGGCTTGCTGCCTCTGGAGGAAGTTCACGTTGCACTTGGCTATCCCCAATACGCTGGCGAAGACGTTGGCGCATCAGATAGCGGGAAAGGCGTGCCTCCTTCATTTCGCCATTACCATTACGAACGGAATAGGCGAACTGCCACAGGGCAATTCGTTTCACCCACGCTTGGACGGACACATCAGAGATGGGAGGAAGGCCAAATCGCTTCTCGAGCAAAAGGTCACACACAAATTCCCATGGGTTGGAGCTGTGGCGATGCTCACCAATTAACTGTCGCAGGTTAGCGACAACGGAATACGCGGCCTTCGAGAGCCCGGGAGGAGGCGCATGCAGCCATCTGCCACGTTGATATGCCACGTTTCCTTCGGCAGCCTGGAGAAGCAATTTTATGTCACTCATAGACATGCTCAATCCGGCTATACCAGATAGACCAATCAGCGCCTTCGGTCTACGCTCCACAAGCAATTGCACCAGGCAGAGCAGCTGTTTTATTTCCGTACGCTGCGCCAAATCTCCGATGTAGATGACGGGAATGCCTTGGCTGGCAAGGAGTTCTGAGGCCTTTTGTACGTCTGCGGTACCCCGGCAAAGAACTGCTTGTTGGCCGAACGATACACCTCGATGGCGTAATGCCGAGATGTTCTGAAGAACGGAACCGAGGATGGCATCCCGTTCAGAACAGGTGACAACAAATGGTTTCTCTCCACATTGTCCTTTGGTCGCATTCACCTCATCCAGAGGCAATTCCGACTCCAGCATATGAATGCGTCCTACATGCTGTGTGAGGTCGACGATCTCTTGAGCACTTCTTCGGTTATTGCTAAGCGGGTAGCGCTGAATTTTAGTCCCACCGGCATGTGCTTTGAACACGGTGTCAAACTTCAAAAGGCTCTTAAGCGATGCACCACGCCAGTGATGAATGGCCTGACGTACATCACCAACTACCCAAATGGATTTCTTGTGGGAGATTTGACGTAGCATCTCGACCATTGCTTGTGTAACGTCTTGGTACTCGTCGACCATGACGTATTGGAACTGGTCAGCAACCTCCGCGAACGGCGTTCGGTCGGCCTTGAGCGCGACTGCAGGTTTAGCGATCAAGTCGACGAAATCGACAGTCCTGCGCTCTACAAGCAAGGTCTCATACAGCTCGTAGATCGTTGCAACGTCCAGCCTTTTTCGCTGCAGTTCCAGGTCCTGAATAGGATGGCTCTCAACGAAGTGTCGATAATCAGCGGACGTAACGAGTTCCTCTTTGAGACGCGTGATGCTCTCAATGACTGGGGATAGCCATTCATAGGGATCTTCCACACGCGAAAAATGGATTAGGTCCACGCGGGGGAGCCCTGCTACCAACATGGTCATAGACGAAAGATGGTCCGCCACGTTCAAGTCTGCATCTAGTCCAAAACGCTGGTGATATTTACGTAGAAACTCAAGACCAAACGCATGAAATGTGCCAGCCCAGATCTCAGCAGCATCATTAATGCCGGCACTCCTGAGTCGCTCGACCAGTTCAAATGCGGCCTTGTTTGTAAACGTCAGAACAATAATTTGGCTGGGATGTACTTTCTTCACTTCCACAAGGTATTTGACCCGGTGAATCAGAGTCGTCGTCTTACCTGTTCCGGGTCCCGCCACGACGTTTGCGGCGCGCTCTTCAGCCATCGCTGCGGCGAGCTGGTCTGGGCTTGGTGGACTTAACGAGATTGATGTAGCTGTCGCCTCCGGTAAGAGTAACGCGTCAAGCATCTGCTGACGAACAAATTCGCGTGGGACGCCAAGCAGCTTTGCAATCTCGGTCGAGCCCTTACCTGCAACTGCGAGGTTCCGCGCTACATCTCGAGGTAAAAGCAGTTCACGCGCAAAAACGTTGGCTTGAAGCTCTTGACGTTCCCGAGCACCGTACGCCTCAACCTTCATTACTCCGGGCGATCCGTCGCCACCGAAGAGCGTACTCAGGTGAGCTACAGTGACAGGAGCGTGTGAGCTATCGAGAAAGAAGTGCCCAAGTTCATGTGCGACTAATCCGCAGAATTCGTCACTCCAATTGTCTACGCTCGTACTGACGTAGATAAATTGTTGTTCCCGCTGAAGGACCGCGCTTCCCCCTCCTAAATCTGCGTAGGTCGGGGCAACTTGCTCGATTGCGATATTCAGGATCCCCTCGACTTGATGGATGAGCTCACTTGCTGATACCGGTGTATGAGCTCGTCCCGGCGCCAGCTTTTCTCTGATCGCATGAGCTTCGTCTCGAGCGCGTTGGAAGAGATTCATATGCGTTTAGCCCCTATGTCAAGAAGCTCTTTGGTTTGATCCGAGGGGAGATTTAACGACTTCACCGCCACGTCCCACGATGTTGCAGCGTGGGAGACCTCAGGTTTTCCGTGCTCCGCCTTAAATGAGGGAACTACTCGGCTTTCAAAGGAGCGCCTGAAAAGCGTCGTCAATAGCGTCTCTGGTGCCTCAAAGACGTTCGCAAGCCTTTTAAGAATTGACTTAGGTGCTCTG
Source organism: Pseudundibacterium arcticum (assembly GCF_042646465.1). Classification (NCBI taxonomy): domain Bacteria; kingdom Pseudomonadati; phylum Pseudomonadota; class Betaproteobacteria; order Burkholderiales; family Oxalobacteraceae; genus Pseudundibacterium; species Pseudundibacterium arcticum. The sequence goes on along the minus strand of NZ_JBHRTP010000052.1, from coordinate 43,075 downwards.
ATGTGGCCAGCAAGAACTCCAGAGAGAAGAGAGGCCGCATAGGAACCCAATCCCACTTGAGTCAAGAGCGAGCGTATGGCCGGCCCCTTGCAGTTGGTTACCTTCGCCTCAAGTAATACCAACTGTTCCTGCATTGCGAGTCCATGAGCCATGCAAAGAGCACCCAACTCGGATGCAGATTTCCCATGTTCCATAGCAGCAGTCCTCATACGCACTGCATGACCAGGATCTAGCCTCAGCATCACTTGTTCAGAGTCTGAGTGCTGCCAATTATTGAGTTCTCGATCTAGCAGGTCGAAGAGCGATTTTGAGCTAACAAAAAGAGACCTGTCCACGAAGTCCTCGAAACCAAACAATGCAAACCTTCGAGCGACCTCAGCAAAGCTTCCCCCCTGAGAGTCTGCGAGTACAGTAAGACGCTCCTTTAGACTCGTAGGCATAGATACGCCAACCGTAAGCTGTCGGGTCTTTGAGCGAAGTCGCGCAGACTTTGTATCGGAAGACGATTGAATTTCTCCGGTTGAAGAAACATTGGCACTGATCAGATGTTCAGATTCCGAAAAGAACGGCGTGTCTATTAACGAAGCAAGCTCGATAAGAGCCGAGCGAATCGCTTCGATGGAAGAGGCAGCCGTCGCCGTCCATCTTCCATTGCCCGGAACTTCGAATGTGCAAGCCACCTCATTCCCATCTATCTGTTGAAGATCGAATGTTCTAAGAATGGCAAAATAGCAATCTGGCAGTCGAGACAAAAGTACTTGTCCTCGTGTAATGTCTGCACAATTAAGTGTGGAATTCATAGGTGCCTCCCATAGCAAATGGCGGTGCGCGCTCACCCCCTTGACAACAGTGTAGGCTTATATCAATAATGTATCAACAAATTTTAGGGAATTGTTATGCAGGAGCGGGACCTGGCTACGGCTGTAAAGAGCGCCGTAAATGCATGGATTCAGGCTACACCGCCTGACCAGCGGCTTATCGACATTAGCAATCCTTCCCCCCTCAGCACCCGGCTGGCGGCAGCGGTTGAGCAGAAGTTGGTCGAGGCGGACTTTGATTTGGAAGCTGCGCGCCAAGTCGTGCTGGATTCTCCATACTTTCACCTTAGGCAGGTGTTCGTGTCGGCCGACCTCCCTGAAACGCCAGACTGGTTCACGCCCGTGCCTGACGCGGACAGCGTTGTCGCTGGTCGTGCAGCTGCGTTGGCAGTACATGGTTTTCTGGGCAAGGAGACCGTCTCCTACGGAACTGAGAACGACGGCGCCCTTTTCGTAAACCTTGTCGCTATCTCGGGAGAAGGTCGATACGCGGATAAATCCATCGGGAGCATGCGCGGTCACACGGATGGCGTAAGCTTTCCTTTCAACGGCGAGTTTGACGCCAATGATCCGCGAATTGCCCCCTCCCCTGATTTAGTGACTTTGGTGGGTCTGCGCAATCCTGACGCAGTTCCGACCACGGTAATGGCTCTCGCGGACGTGCTTAGAGAACTGTCGCCTGGCGATATTGCTGAATTGAAGAAAGATCAGTACACGATCGAGTCGCAATTTACCTTCTGGGAAGGCATGAGGGAAATCCTAAGCAACGTTCACACCGCTGTCGATGAGCCTGTTCTGAAGGACGCGCCGCCTGGAACAATAGTTCGCTATAGCCATAGTTCGGTAAAACCCACCGTTCTAGGAGGGGACGCGAAATCCGCTTCGGACAATCTTGAACGGGCGTGCAACACGGTGGTCGACAAAGTTGTAATCGAACCAGGTGATGTGCTTATTGTCAGCAATCGGCTTTGCCTGCACGGCCGCGGCCTTGTAGGAGGGGGCGTTGGTGGGCAAGCAAGGTGGCTGCTTCGAGCTTACGCGCTGGATACGTCATCCTTAGACGAAAACCGGCGGCATCTAGGTGACCGGCCAGCATACGTCCTCTATCCCTAAGACATCACGAAGGGTCATAAGACTCCAAGGCCTGAAGGCTCAAACCGGACAGAATGCGTGCACTAGCACTGGAAGGGCGGAAACAGGAAACCTATTGGAATTTCGTCCCTGAGCTTTAGGAGCTCTATTTAATTCGGAACAGATGGCTCGTAGGGGATTCAACTTCCGGTGATTTTGGCTAACGTTCGTACTACGGCTGGTAGCAAAGGGGGCTTCACGCCAGCAATTCGCAAAATTTCCCACGGCAGGAGCGGCTGGCCGAAGGCCATCAGTTCTTCCCCGGCCCGTTCCAGGCGCCGACACTGAAAGTCTTCAACGCTCTCCGTTGCTTGCGCTATCGCCGCCACCGTCAAGGGGAGTCGCGATGCATACTTTTCTATTGTCGTCTGCATTCCGGTGGATCGGGCGACCAGCGTCTTTGAAACTCTGATGGGCGGTATGGTGGCGTAAAACACCATGGCCCAATGCCGTACTGCTTGCGTAAGTTTGATGTCACGCTTGTTCCAGTCCACGCGCCACTGTGCGGACTTGCTTGGGCGTTCTAATTGTAGGGCTGTTTGCTGATCCAACCAGGCGCGATCATTCCGATACAGCCACATATAGTCTTGCGCGCGCCTCGGGGGCATCGCTCGCAGTTCGTCAATGAATCGCTGCCTGCGCATGTCACGATGGCGATCATTGCGTGCAGCAGCCACTGCCGGTTCTCTGCGCAGAATGCGGTATAGGGATGGGAGGGAAACACTGTGAACTTGAGCGATCTGCTGCAACGAATCGGTCGTCGCCAAAGCAAAGCGTAGCCCTTTCAGTTTTTCCCCTTTAAGTATCTTGGGCCGAGTCGCCTGTGGGTAATTGACCGGCGCTATTGTCTCGGGGGGAGAACAAATTCGCGGCCGCTGTGGCGGAACCGGTGTGGGCGGCGTGCGGCGAGTCCGGCAGTAACTAAGCAAACTACGCCAGTCGCTCCTGAGCAAAATCAGCATGGCCACGTGTTTGAGCGGATGCATCGAGCCGCGATGCTTGTGCAGCAATTTGAAGATCCAATGCTCGTCTTGAATGAACCGAAAGTCCTGGTCGAGCGGCCACTGGCCGCAGAATTCCATAGCGGATCTGTGAACGGCAGCCGCGCATATTCTTCCATGTGCGTCTATCCATCCCTGCTGGGTGGCGCAGTCGCGGTAAAAGGACCGCAGGACGCCTGGATCAAGCGGAGTCTGATTCGATCCCAGTAACTCAACGCTGAGCGCCGCGCATTTGGAAAGGCAGGCTGCATGGCTGGCACGAATCGAATGTTCGGATGAACAGCCGCTGAACTGCTCTGGCATGGGCAGGAACAGGTTGTGCCGATGAGACCGAAGCCAACTCGCGTGAACTTCGACCAACGGCTCGCCATGATCGACGCACAGCCATGCACCAGGCAGCTGGTGTGTCCGATGCCAGTACGCGACACCATACCGCAGCGCGTCTTCGATACAACATTGGCGGTAGAACCTTAATGCGTTGCGGCCGCCTATCCTGCTGGCCACCAGTCCGATGGCAACCTTTACTTCCCCGGCGTTATTGCTGCACATGGCTGCGCGGCAGTTCTCCACTTGGGCGGGTTGAAGAAATGGTCGGAAATAGGGAAACAGGGTTGACTGTTCTAGAAAGTCCTCCGCGCTGGCACATAAAGCGTCGGGTAGCCTGGATGAGAGGGCATTGAGATGGCTTGGCAGGTGCGACGTCGCCACCAGGGTATGCGAGCCGAACGCGTCCTGCAAAGTATGCCTGTCGTCCAGATTGCCCGACAGGGTGTGGAGGCGCGACACGCGGCTGTGCAGGGTTTCGTCGGGCAACCGCGACGGAAAAAAATGCAGGCGAGGAATTGTCGCTTCGCCGTCCATGATTTCGCTTCAATTTCAGCGACTGGCAATGCCTACGCGCTGGCGCGGTAGGCGGGAGAAAACTCAAAGGCATCGTCCGCCAGCCATCCTTCTGCGGACAAGGCGGCCATCGGATCCGGGTGGTTCGCGATTCGCTGCGCGGCCGGAATGATCTTGGGTGCCGATGGCATCGTTACCGCGACCGCCTGTTTTTCCGGCGAGGCCGGTGAGGAAGGATTGGCGGCCATGGTGGTTCGTAGCGCGGCCAAGGTACTGATGGAGATTTGCGGCGCCTGGTGCGACATCATCGCTTCGAGTTGCTCATCGAGTGGCAGCAAATCCTCAAACTTCTTCATGGCCGCCATATCACGATTTTTGAGAATGGTCAGCGCAGGCTTTAGCAGCTTCATCTTTGTGTTGGCGACGTGCGTGAATGTTTCGGGGGTCAGTGTCTCAATATTTGCCTGGATGGCGTAGCGCTGGCCCAGAATCATCAGCTTCGCCAAGAAAAATTCCGTTTCTTTTGATACTGTGAGAGCGGAGGACGAGTCCTGTCATTGCGGGCATCCATAACCCAGTCTAATGTGATTCCTTACAGGATGCCAATCGTGGCCTAACAGGCTGCTGAAATAACTCTATCGGAAGTCAGCTAAGGGGCGGGAGGAGAATCCCACACGACCCATCCGATTCATGCGCGGCGCAGACACCCGAAACCAGTTCAACATGCCGGCGGTTGCTAAAGAATGGTTATTTTGTCATGTAAAAATGTCCTTGAACAACCGACCCTTATGACATACCATTTGACTTATACAAACCAACCAAATGGCATAATATTATGAGCGCCACAGAGGAAGTACGAGCCCGATCCAGGGTTAAGGTGGGGGGCGCCGCAGAAACCGACCTTCTGGTCACGTCGGCACCGGCGGGGCGTGATTTTTGGACCTCCACACTGCGGACGAAATTGAGCACGAATAACAAGGAATTGCGTCGCAAATTGCGCGATCTCGTTATCCGCGTGAGTGAATCGACCGGGGTCGTATTATTCGACGCCGTGGAAGCAGGCGTCCCGACCAATGTCGTGAAAATAATCGCAGGTGCAACTGGAGAGTCCGCCACAGCAATCATGAATCTCGCGGGGGTGTCGCAGACGACCTTCATACGCAAAGAGGCCGCCAAAGAGCCGCTGCCAGATGCCGCGGGGCACCGCATCATGGGCTACTTACGCGTGGTCGCCACGCTACGAAGGTTGCTCGATGAGAGCGGCGACCCAGGGCAGATGAAAGACTTCGACCTGGAGGGTTGGGTTGCTCAATGGATGCACGAGGAGCTTCCGGAGCTAGGCGGCAAGACTCCTGCCGAGATGCTCCGCAACCCCGAAGGGCAACGTGTCGTTGAACAGGTGCTCGAACGCATGAGAGGCGGGCTCGTAGCGTGACGGTCAGTCTGTGGCGCGTGGCCTCTGACACGCCGCTGTGGACGGCCGAAGACATGGCCGGCAAGGGTGCGGCCCACAAGGGAGCGCGCTGGAACCATACGGGCGAGCATGTGACCTATGCGGCCACATCGATCTCGCTGGCCGCCTGGGAGACCCGGGCCCACTTTGGCAAGGGTGGCAAGCTGCCATGGAACCGTTATTTGGTGCGCATCGACGTCCCTGACGACATCTGGCTTACGCGCGAAATCATGGTTCGTCCGCCGCCGGTGGGCTGGGACGCGATCCCCGAAGGGCTGGTGTCGCGCACAGGTGGCTCGGACTGGCTGAAGTCTGGAAGAACCGCCTTGTTGGCAGTTCCGTCGGTGATTATCAATGAGGAGGATAACGTTCTCATCAACCCGGCGCATCCGGACGGCTCGCGCATCACGGCGCTCAAGGTACGCCGTTTTATCTACGACCACCGCGTCTGATGCGGGGGACAAGTAATATGTGAAAGCTGCCTGGCTAGTGTTTATCTTCGTTGTGAGAACGCTTACCTTGGGAAGAGCCGCGATCGTGCGCTTGAGCGCTAGAGTGACATTTAAACGGTATTGAGGAATAGCTATGTCTATCACAATTTTCCATTGGGAGAATGGTAATACTGAAGAATGGCTTGATGTCAATGACGATGGAACAATTACATATCACTCCGAAATGCCGGATGGAAAATGGTGCGTAGGGGAATAGGGTCGTCTGAGCGATCGATGACGGCAGAGGAGGCGAAAGCAATATGGCCTTCATATTCAGGAGCTATCGATGTGCGGCTGTATCGCGACGCTCACACACCTTGACGGGCGGGCTTCTTGCGATAGTCTGATCCCATCTACAACGACCGACCATGCCAGCCTTCGGCGGCACATGCCAATTCATGCAAATTCTCGATGCCGGCCCATTCGAAGCCAATTCCAATCAACTCGCTGCCTATACACCATTGGACGCCTTGTTTTCTGAATACCGCAAGGAGCGGGAGGCAATCGTTCGGATATCGGAGTTTGCGCAACAGGAACAGCACGCCATGCGACATTTCAGCGCTGCCGCGGTAATCGGCCATCGCGCTTATGGGTTTTCGCTACCAAGCGTGTTTGAACAGGAGCCGGCGATCAAGGCGCTCGATGCCGTATTCTGGTCCAAGACGATCAGCATGACGAATATCCTGGAAGTGATGCCGGCCAAGGATCGCAATGAATGGAACGAACAGCTCCGCACCCACAGCACACCGGAATACGAGCCGGCAACAGTCAGGGAGACAATGACCGCGCTACTCTCCCAGCGAGAAAAATTTTTCGCGCAAAAGGTAGACGGAATTTTCCGTGCGCTGTCAGGTTCACACGTCACGAATCAGCCGCAAGGCTTTAGCAAGCGGATGATCATCAGTCGGGCGATCAGCTGCTATGGGACGACGAACCACGATGTGACCAATTACATCCACGACTTGCGCTGCGTGATTGCCAAATTCATGGGGCGCGACGAGCCGCTGTCAAACCTGACGTATAAAGAAATTGACCGAATGAATCACCGGACGAAGTTCGGGGTCTGGCATAGCTTCGACGGCGGGGCGTTCAGGGTCAAACTGTTCAAGGTTGGGACCGCGCACATGGAGGTTCACCCTGACATGGCGTGGCGGCTCAATCAAGTACTCGCCTGGCTTCACCCGATGGCCATCCCGCCGGCTTCACGCGCAAAGCCGGCCAAACCCCGCAAGGATTACCCGCTGCAACAGAATCTGCTGTCATTCAAAGTCATCCACGAACTTCAAAAGGGGCGATTCAACCGGGATACCAAAAGCCTGTCGTTCTTCCTGGACGGCCTCAAGATCGATCAGGAGACCAGCCTAGTTCTGCAATATTTGGGCGGCGTTCCGGGTGGCGCTTTTGACTGGAAGTTCGATTACGAAGTCAGCGACGCGCTTAATGAGATCACGCGCACCGGCACTGTGCCAGAGGCTAAATCGCATCAGTTTTACCCAACAAAAGAAAAGCTAGCCGCTCTCGCGGTCGATCTCGCCGAGATTGGCGATACTGATCAGGTCGTGGAGCCATCCGCCGGCTTGGGAGCGCTTGCCGCTTTCCTACCGCCTGACCGCACGACCTGCATTGAAATCTCCCCGCTGCATTGCAAGGTATTGGAAGGGAAGGGGTTTGCAACCATTTGTGCGGACTTCCTGAGCTGGGCGCCGGCTCAAAAAGTTGACCGGATCTGCATGAATCCGCCGTACGGGGACGGCCGCGGGAGGGAGCACGTCAAGCACGCAGTCTCAATCCTGCGCGAATCGGGACGGCTGGTGGCGATTCTGCCGGCCGGTTTGCGCAACAAAACGCTAGTGGAAGGCTGGAGCCATACCTGGAGTGAGGTCTATAGCGACGAGTTTGACGGGACCGGAGTAAGCGTCGCGTTGCTGACCCTGAAAAAGTAGGCAACGGAAGGTTAAATTGGCTTGACGGAAACATCGGCCACCTGCAAAATTGTGGTACGAGCTGACGTAAATCAGCATATTCAATTGCCGCATTCAGCAATGCGGCCGGCTTTCAGCCAATTCACCCGCTTTTTTGAAAATACTGATCTATGCGGTAAGTCATAGACCAGAGTTTTCTAAGTGCCTGTGCACGGAAAAGCAGCTGAGCAATCAGCATTTCTAACCCACGCGGGGCACCCCGCTATGGGGCTCCTCGCATCTCATATGTAAAAGGAGTCCCCATGCAGGTTACACAGAACCCTATCGCCATCGAGTTTTTGGCTCGTTTGAATCACGCCACGGCCGTTTCCATTGATTTCGGGCCGATGTTGCCCCATTCCTGGACTCTCTCCGACTGGACGGGCGAACCCTTCAATGAGGTGGTCCGCATAGCCTGGAGGGGCGATGACCACGAATTTTCGATGACTTTCACTGAGACAGCAATCGAGCGAGGCCGGTTTGATAATGATGGCCGATTCTTCGTGTATGACAGCGAGGGTGACTTGGCGACCATCAATTTCTATCAGGCGTTCTCTATCGTCAGCTCAGCGGATACGCTCAACTGAGCCTGAAGGCGACGCAAACGGCCATGGCCTCAGCAATGCAGTACGCCGAAGATCTCGAACGTTTGTTGGTGCGAATGACCGAAAAGGTCGAACGCGCCAGTCAGATGCATGCGTCGCGGTCGCACCTTAGTGGCGAAGACTGGTCTGAGTTGGCGATGTTGGCCAAAGAAGCAAGGGCGCAACTGGATCAAGCAGCAAACTGAATTTTTGTCCGTGCTCGCACGGCAATAAGCAGCTGAGCAATCAGCATTTTCACACCCGCGCGGGGAATCTTTCCCGTTACGGGATGGAATTCCTCGCATGATCATTCATACAGGAGTTTCAAATGAACGTACGCATCAATCTGCTCAAGTTGGGCGCACTCGTGTTTTCAAGTGTGCTGCCATTCGCTTCCTCATTCGCGGCTTCTTTCGATGATATCGCTCGCGTTATCAACGTGACCCCGAACCAGGAGCGTTATGTGCAACAGCAACAGGTTTGCGACTCTGCAAACATACCTGTGAGCTATCAAGGCAGTTCCGACCGCAGTGCGGGCGGATCCATTATCGGCGGCGTTGCCGGCGCTCTCCTGGGCAACCAGATCGGCGGCGGGAATGGCCGTACGGTAGCGACTGCTGTAGGTGCGATCGCCGGTGCAATGACTGGGGATCGTCTCGACAACCGTGGCAATGGATACCATGGCGAGCCTTCGCGCTCCTGCCATTGGGAAAACAACGTCACCAGTCGAATGAACGGGTATGTGGTGACCTACGACTACAACGGCCATTCATATACAACTGTGATGCCTTACGATCCGGGCCAGCAGATTCGCGTTTCTATCTCGGTTTCGCCGCGATAGTCATTCATCGGTACCGGCTTACGCCGTACTCAATCAATAGCCCGCTCGTCGGGCTATTTTTCCATGTGCGGGGGCACTTCCGGATCGGGAGATTGCCCTTGCTTCTTTCCAGGAGCAATCATGCAAGCAAATCGCGCTGTAACAGCAATTCAACGGCAATCAGTTCTGGCTCAAACGTGCAAGTGCCATCCTCGCGTCTGTACGTAGCGCTGGCTTCTTCGGGGAAAATGGCAGACCTGGCATCGGATTATACGATTCTCCAGGCCATGGCACGCATTGGTGAAGACGATTTGCGTGCGTTGATCGATCGGTGGCAGTACAAGACCTACAGATCGACTTGACGGGCGGGCGCATCTGCATTCCCGCTTCCTCGAAGGCGCTGAGCCGTGTAATCTTCATTTATGTTGAACATTGCGGCAACGTAAGCGGCAACTCGCCTTGACGTGATACGCCGCCGTCCTCTTTCTGGGCGCTTCCTAAGGATAGTGTGCCGGCTCGAACGCCTAACAAGCGCAACTTCTGATCGAGAGGAACGCGTCGCAGGCATTCCCTGGCCGCGCGACGAATGGTATCGGCGTCGTCAGTAGACACCGGCAGAGTAAGGTCGCGGGTCACTGTACGGAAATCTTCGTATCGCAACTTAATGCCAATGGTGCGACTTTGGTACCCCTTGCGCTTAAGATCTTCTGCTAAACGAGCACATAGATCCGTGAATATTGCTGACAGTGTGACCCGGTCGTGCCGCGCATGAAGATCGCGCTCAAAGGTTGTTTCGCGGCTTATCGATCTAGGTTCTGAACTCGTGATCACCGCACGCTTATCGATACCATGCGAAATCTCATTCAGCCAGCAGGCTGAGCTACGACCAAAATGCGCCTGCAGAATTGGGAGTTCTGCTTTTGCCAGCTCTCCGATCGTAGTTATACCAAGTGTTGCGAGCTTTTCAGTCATTTTAGGACCGATACCATTAACTTTTCGGACCGGCAATGGCCAGATTCGACTCGGGATATCTGGTAGACCAAGAATAGTCAGGCCGTTCGGCTTTTCCAAGTCCGAACAAATTTTTGATAATAATTTGTTTGGTGTCACACCGATGGAGCAAGAAAGTCCAGTGGCATCGTGCACTGCTTGTTTGATGCATTGGGCGAGAACCATCGTATCACCAGGAAGTTCGCTCAAGTCGATGTATATTTCGTCAATGCCACGGTCTTCAATCTTGGGTGCAATACAGGCCACAGCGGCTTTAAACAGTCTTGAGTAATGCCGGTAGGATTCGAAGTCCGTTGGTAGTAGGTAGGCGTCGGGAGCTAATTTGGCTGCCTTCATGAGACCCATGCCTGAGCCGACGCCTAGACCGCGTGCTTCATAAGTTGCAGTAGTAATGACACCCCGTCCGACGTA
>NZ_JBHRTP010000052.1:0-32495 GCF_042646465.1 Pseudundibacterium arcticum | reverse complement strand
CGACCGCCGATGACAACTGGTACGCCGCGTAATTCCGGATAGCGTAATAATTCCACCGACGCGTAAAATGCGTCCATATCCAAATGTGCGATGCGGCGAGGTGGTACGTTCATAGTGTTTCTAAAAGGCTTGGCTTAGTAGCTGTTGAAATTGGGCGTATTTTCTTTTGCACTGGTAACGAGTTGTCGGCAATCGTGTTGTCTAGATTCATTTCCTCGTAAATATGTCATTTTGAATCGAAACTGCTATCGGATGTCCAAAAGCAGACCGATGCGGTGCAGCTCGTACCGACTATGTATCAATTTATATAGATAAACGTGGGTTAATCGGATTCGGATGTGATCGTAATCAGTATTCTCCTTTCTAAGCAAAATCTCGGCTATGCGTAGCCAGCTCCCCAAGTAATGCGGACATATCCACGAGCCGCATCGCAACCAGATGCCGCACGTTACTGTGACATTGCCACTTGCCGTACACCCCCAACAGCGAAGAAGTCAGCAATTCTTTGCGCTGTTTTTCCACGAGGCTCGGCCACACGATCACATTGACCGGACCTGTCTCGTCTTCCAGCGTCACAAAAATCACTCCGTTAGCCGTCTCCGGCCGCTGCCGTACCGTCACTATCCCGCATCCGCGTGCTAGCTGACCATCTTCAAACGAGTTCAAGATCTCGGCCGGCAAGAACCGTTTTGCGGTCAGCGCCTTGCGCAACAATGCGACCGGATGTCGTCCTAGCGTCAGTCCCACGGTTCGATAATCGGCGACGATGTTTTCTGCTTCGGATGGGGCTTCCATTCGCAGCTCATCTTCATACACGGTCGCTGGTCGCAACAATCCCTTGTCAGGGGCGCTGGTCACGGCCTGCCACAAGGCCTGGCGCCGATTGCCGGCCAGCGATTCCAGCGCATTGGCCGCGGCTAGCGCCTGCAGGTCGCCCCGGTTCAGTTGTGCCCGGTCCGCCAAGTCGGTGGCACTGGCAAAGCTGCGGATTGCTCTGGCCTCTTCTATGCGCCACGCCGCTTCGCGTTCCAGACCGCTCACCATATTCAGACCCAGCCGAACCGCCGGCTGGCTCCTACCTGAGTGCTCCAGCGCCGCCTCCCAATTGCTGACGTTGACGTCGACGGGTCGAACCTCGATCCGGTGACGCCTGGCGTCTTGAACCAACTGTGACGGCGAATAGAAGCCCATCGGCTGACTATTTAAGAGCGCGGTCAGGAATGCGGCCGGCTCGTGGCATTTCAGCCAGCTGCTGGCATAGGCCAGCAATGCGAAGCTGGCCGAGTGACTTTCAGGGAAGCCATATTCGGCAAAGCCACGGATCTGTCCAATGATGGATTTGGCAAACTCGTCGGTGTAGCCGCGCTCGGCCATCCCCGCGCGCAGCTTGTCTTCAAATTGTTCGAGTCCACCTTTTCGTTTCCAGGCAGCCATGGCACGGCGCAAACGATCTGCCTCACCTGCCGTGAATCCAGCGGCCACCATCGCGACTTGCATCACCTGTTCCTGGAAGATCGGAATGCCCAGGGTGCGCGACAAGACCGCTTCCATCTCTTTGCTCGGATAGTCGACCGGATCGATGCCCTGCCGCCTGCGTAGATACGGATGTACCATCCCGCCCTGGATCGGGCCGGGACGGATGATCGCGACTTCGATCACCAGGTCGTAGAAGGTCTGCGGCCGCAGCCGGGGCAGCATTGTCATCTGCGCGCGGCTTTCGATCTGGAACACGCCAACCGTATCGGCATTGCAAATCATGTCGTAGGTGGCCGGATCCTCGGCAGGGATATCTTGCAGCTCAAAGCGCTCACCGCGCTGCTCCGACACCAGATCCAGCGCCCGACGGATACAGGACAGCATGCCCAGCGCCAGGATATCGACTTTCAGCAATCCCATCGCATCGAGGTCGTCCTTGTCCCACTGCACGACGCTGCGGTCCGGCATCGCGGCATTTTCGATGGGAACCAGGCGGGATAATTTGCCGCGCGCGATCACGAAGCCGCCCGGATGCTGAGACATGTGACGCGGGAAGCCGATCAGCTTTTCCGCCAGTTCTGCCCAGCGCCGCGCGATGAACGACTCCGGATCGATGCCGTTTTCAACAAAACGCTGCGCCAGGCCGGCCTGGCCATCCCACCAGCGATGCGACTTGGCGATCTGGTCGACGATGACCAGATCCACCCCCAGCGCTTTGCCCACGTCCCTCAACACACTACGCGGGCGATAGGTGCTGACCACGCCGGTGAGCGCGGCGCGTAGCCGGCCGTACTTGTTGTAGATGTACTGGATGACCTCTTCCCGGCGCTGATGCTCGAAATCGACATCGATATCGGGTGGTTCATTGCGCTCCTTCGAGATGAAGCGTTCGAACAGCAGATTGCCCCGTGCTGGATCGACTTCGGTAATGCCCAGGCAATAGCAGACTGTGGAGTTCGCCGCCGATCCGCGCCCCTGGCAAAGGATGTGCTGGCGGCGGGCGTAGCGCACGATGTCATGCACGGTCAGAAAGTACGACTCATAGGCCATGTCCGAGATCAGAGCCAGCTCGTATTCGATCTGCTGCTGTACGTTCGATGGAATGCCGACTGGGAAGCGCCAATGGGCGCCGATATAGGTTTCCTTGCGCAGGTAGCTGGCCGCAGTCTCGCCCTTGGGTACGACCTCTTCCGGATACTGATATTTCAGCTCGTCGAGCGAGAAGGTGCAGAGGTTAGCTATTCGTATCGTCTCGGCCAGCGGAGCCTTATCGTAGATATTGGCCAGCCGGATCCGACCGCGCAGATGCTGTTCGGCATTCGAGGCCAGCTGATAGCCGCAGGCAGAAACCGGTTTTCTGAGGCGGGTGGCAGTCAATGTGTCTTGCAGCGGCTTGCGGGAGCGGACGTGCATGCAGACATCGCCTGTAGCTACCACCGGCAGGCCGTAGCGCTTGGCCACTGCCAGGATGACATCGCGGTGTTTCTCGTCGTGCGATCGCAAGTGCAAGGTCAGCGCCATCCGGGCACGCCCCGGCATGGTCACGGTCAGCCAGCTAGCCTGCTTTGCCAACTCCTCTGGACTGATGCCGTAAGCCGGTGTCAGCATGGCGAGGCAGTCCGGCATCGCCTGCAAGTGAAGGTTTACCTCGTCAGGATCGGCGATGTCTTCCGGCCGCAGCAGGTAACTGCCCTTCTCGACCCGGGTGCGGGCCAGCGTGATCAGCTCCGACAGATTGCCATACCCTTCCCGGTTCATGGCAAGCAGCACGATCGTAAATGGCATGCTGCCATCCGATGGCGTGAGCAGGAATTGACTGCCGATGATCAGGTGCAAATCGTGTTTTTTGGCTTCGATATGTGCCCGCACGACGCCTGCCAACGAGCATTCATCGGTGATGGCCAGTGCAGCATAACCCAGTCTGGCCGCGCGCGCAGCCAGTTCTTCGGGATGGGAAGCCCCGCGCAGGAACGTGAAATTGGAAACGCACTGTAGTTCTGCGTAGGCAGGCAAGATCGGTGACGGCGGTGTGCTCATACATCCTCACGCGAATAGCCCATGCAGATACCAGCAGGCTTCTTCCTGCGTCCGTTCCCGGTAGACCCAATAACAGGCCGCTTCCGCGCCTTGCGCCACGAAGTAGTCCCTGACGGCCAGCCCATCGTCCCACCAGCCAGCTTCGATGCGCTCCGGGCCGCGGATCAGTTTCAGCGGCGAACCATAGAACGGGCGGTGGTCGCGCAGCAGCAATGGGATGGGCTTGGCCAGCAACCAGAATGGACGGTCAGCCGACTCGTCATCTTCATCCTCGTCGGTCTTTGTGCAGGGAGTGGTTGCCGGCCCCCATCGATTGCAGGTCTCGGGGCGATGGTCCGACACCGGTATCGGTGCCAGGACTTTGTCGTTGCCGAGACGCGCCACCAGAAGTTCTAGCAGGCGCTTATAGTCGGATGGACTCCCGCCTGGTTCAGGGAACAGAGATTCCGTCGGCGGCAGCATCGGCGACAGCGTTTCAGCGCTGAGCCTGATCGCGATCACCGGGGCCGTCAGTTCCACCCGTCCCAGGCGCTCTTTCAGCAGGCGGATCAGGTGTTCTTCCTGCCATGTCGGCTCCGCTAACGCGATCTCGATCGCAGTAGGTGGCACCGCTGCGCGCCCGCGTTCATGCTCGAGCAGCAGCACGAAGCGCGACACTGCCTGCTGGAGTGCGACGAGCCAGCCGACCATCTGCAGCACCAGGCGTTGGGCGCCAAACAGTAGCGCCTCCGCATGTTCGATGCGGTCCGGCATTTCCAGTCGCTCGCCAAAGACCGGCGGCGCCTTGATCCATTCAAATAGCTCGGGTGCCATGCCGTAGGCACGATCCATGGCCTCCAGCAGATCCTTGTTGGTACGGCGCTGGAGTCCGGCACGCGGCAACTTGCGTAAATCACCCAGGACCTGGCAGCCGATGCCTTGCAACCAGTCCCGATGCAGATCGGCGGCGGGAAGCAGACTGCACGGAAGGCGGTCGAGCCGTCTGGTCATCGTTTCCATCTGCATCACGCGTCGCCTGACTGGTCCGGATCGGTCACTCTTCGAGCGTGCAAGTAGCCAGGCCGCTTGTGCCGTGGGCGCCGTACCCAGTCTGGCGGTGAACCCTAACGCACGGATGCTCGCGCTGAGTCTTCTACATAACAGATGACAACCGCCAAACAGTCGCTGGCTTGCCGTGACATCGAGCAGCACGGCAAAGCCTTCTGCGTATGTCACTTCGGGGGTGAACTGGAGCAAGGTCATCGCTACACTGTCCAACGCCCGCTGTTCTTGCACCAGGTCACGCTCCAGCAGCGTGGTCTCCGGCGCGATGGCCGAGACGCCGCCGCGGCGCATGCCGCAGCGCACCCCGCTTCGCGCCGCCAGGGCAGACGTCACCAGCACGCGATCGTTGTCGATGAGCGCGTATTCGCCTTGCTCACACCACGACGGCCGCAGAGCTTCCAGCGGAATAAGTGGCAGGTAAACGCCGATCCAGACGCGCATGATGTTTCACATTGTCTTGGTGAGGGCCTACTGGCATGTCGCTCAGCCGGAAATAAATACTGTGGTCGGCTTGCGGGCCACGGCGCTTGAGGATGTCGATCTGGATGCCGGCGACGGCCGGTTGCAGCACCAGGCGTAGCGGTGACGGCGAAGGGTCCTGGCTATTGGCCGCCGGACGTAGCAGCCAGAACATTGTGTCCGAGGACTGTGCGGCCAGATGCAATCGGCGCAGCGCGTCGGTGCGTACATGGGACAGCCAGAGCAGGACCGCACCGCAACTGCCATTGCGCAATATCTGTTCGGTGGCCCACAGGGCGTCTGCGGTGCCTGTGGTTGGTAGCCATAACAGGTTGCCAGTTGCGATACCCCACTTGCGGCAGGCGGCGACGTCGGGCAAATGGGGAGGCTGGACCAGCGCGATGCGCCGCGTCCGGGACAGGCTGACGAGTGCCGGTTTCAACAACTGGATCTCGCCTATACCGGGCTGTTGAAGCAATAACTCGATCAGTGCGGACCGCGGCCAGCCGTGCTCCGGGAGTTCGTCGTCCAACGAACGGAAGCCGGATGACAGGGTCGCGGATCGATAACGCGCCATCTGATTGGCACGCCAGATGAGCTGGGGCATCTGGGCCACCACGCTAGCAGCGCCCGTCAAGATTTGCGTTTGTGTGTGCATAAGGGGTTCCTTTACTTGCATGAAGGCAAGAGAAAGGCAGTTACAATATACTGGATAAATATACAGTATATTAGCAAAATCCCTTAGCTGTTTTGCTTATGTTGGCGACATTCGCATATCACTAATCGCAATGAATTTATCAATGTAGCAAGCTGCGCGGCTATGACAATGAGACTATTCATCGCTATGGAGTCTGGACCACCATGAGGCCCCTGAGAACGTCCTAGGAGGCTGTCGGACTCAGGGTTTTTGATTCATTTTTCGATGATTGGCAAGCAAATCCAGACTTGTTAGCGTTTTAATTCGTCGGAATGGGCACGTGAGAGCCATGCGGAGCGGATTTTGTGCTTCGCGAGTTCGCTGCGCACGCGTATTTATGCTCTTTTTTCTCGTTACGCCATGTTTAAAGTGCTCATGCGTTTTAAGTTCCAGGCCAAGGCGACCAGATTCCATTCTTGACGTACTTTTTCCACGCCGCGCAACAGAAACTGCCTGAATTTCATCACATGCTTGATGATGCCGAACACCGGTTCTACCGTCTGCTTGCGCAGCGCATAGTCGGCTCGGCCGCTTCGCGTCGTCAAGCGATGCGCCATCCGCGTCACCGCATCGGCATCGTCCGGCAGCGGCTCCGGTTCCGCGAAGCGCGCCAATAGCCCGGGATAATGGGCTTCCCGCCCCATTGCGATCATCGGCTCAACCCCCGCTTCGACACACGCGTCCACATTGGCAGCACTGAAGTAGCCGGTATCGGCACACAGCTGTTCCGGCTTGCCCAGCTCCGCCTCATGCGACTTGAGCATGGCCAGCATCGGCTTGATCTGCTGCTTGTCGTTGCACGCGTGCGTCACGCCGGTGGCGACGATCAGCATGCTGCCAGCATCGACCGCACACTGGCCGTTGTAGCACTGCTCAAAGCCGCCGCCCGACACCTTCATGATGCGCGACTGGTCATCGGTCAGATTGATCTGGTCCTTGTCTTGCGGACCCGTGGTCGGCGGCTCGGGATCTTTGCCGCGCGGCTTCTTCCCCGCCTTGCGCTGCGCGTCCCGACGGGCGCTCTTGGTATCAAATTCCGCCTGTTGGGCCGCATCGCGTTCCCGCGCCCGCTCTTCCAGCTTGCGCTTGGCCTCGCCCATCACAGCCAGCCGTTCTTCGCGCCGCGCAATTTCCTGCGGCACGTTCATCCCGTCCGGCAGGTTGTTGCGATCTTCGCTTTCCGCCAACGCCAGCAGCTGCTTCACTTCGTCCTGCAGCAGTTTCTCGATCTTCACCAGATGTTCCCACGACAGTGCGCGGTGCTTGCTGGCATTGGCCTTGACCTTGGTGCCATCCACGCTGATCTTGCCGACCTTGAGCATGCCCATTTCACGCGCCAGCACCAGCACCTGGACGAAGAGCTGCTCCAGTTGGGCGCCAAAGCGCCGACGGAAGGTGGCCAGCGTGTCATGATCAGGATGCGTATTGGCGGCAATGTAGCGAAACGCCACCGAGTCATACGTGGCGCGCTCAATTTTGCGGCTCGACGGCACGCCAGTGGCGTAGCCATAGATCAATAACCCGAGCAGCACGGCCGGGTGGTGCGCCGCCGATCCTCGTCCTCGGTAGGCGCGGGTCAGTTCGGACAGATCCAGTTGTTCGATCACTTCCACGATGAACCGCGCCAGATGATTCTCCGGCAACCATTCTTCTACCGACGGCGGAAAAAGGTACTGGGTCTGGCGATCGACTGGAATGAATCCGCTCATGCTTGGCTCATGGGGCTGGTTATCGGCAAACACGATTTTATCTGACGGCTATCCCGGCATCCAGGAAAAAGAGAAAGTCCGACGGTCTCCTAGGCTGGCTCAACTGGCTGGATCAAGTGGTCATCGCGATACTTGTGGCCATTTACATCTTTCGACACCTGATACCAATCGAAACTCTCCGAAGTCAAGGCGGATTGTCTGGCGACCTGCTCCGCCTGTTCATAACTGAAGCTCAGATCCATCCACAATGCCGCATCTTCGGCGGTCAATGCGAGCGGCCGTCGATCGTGGATGTCGACCATGCCGCCTGCCGTTTCATTGGTCACGATCACAAAGCCGACACCAGGTGTATCGGGCTGACCTGGTTCGTGATCGGTAAGCGCCGCAAGGAATAGCTCTTCGCCCGATTTTGGCTTGATATACCAAGGTATGCGCTCGTTGCCGGATTTGATCCTCTCGTACCACCCGTCGGCCGGGACAATAATTCGGCCTTGCTTCATCAGACCGCGATAGTACGGCGTCAGTAGCTTTTCCAGCTTTGCATTGATGGCTGGCGTCATGCCCTTTTTCTTTGCCCAGCTAGACAGCCAGTGCCATTTGATCTCCTCGGCGACAAGCATTCCATCATGGAGACGCATGGTCCAGTGAGGCGCTCCTGGTGAGCAGTTGTAGTTATTGATCGCCTCTTCGGGAAAGTCGATGAGCAGCTGAGGATCGAAGCCAAGCCGCTTGGCATAGCGTTTCATTTCTTTAGTTTGGGTAATCCGTCCGCACATGTCATCTCCCCCACATGAGGGAGTTATTGTCGCATGGACAAGCACGGAGAATTTCGGCGAGTTACCGACCTGACGGATGGAAGATCAGCGTACTGGCTCGGGATGCCACCGTACTAGCTCTATTCGCAACCGCGCCCCACACCGCTACGTCAGTCGCTGGAACCGCAATTAAATATTTCCAAGTTTTACGCCAGATTGACGCTTGACTGGAGAACTCCCCCCGTTATATTTGGACATGCTTGATTGTGCCGGCGCTGTCCGGCAGTCAACCCTCGATATGAAAGGTCGCATGAATGGGCGTGCAACAAACCCGGCACTGGTCGCAATCTTCGGTTACTACAACATCCTCAAGTCACGTCTTAAAATCCGTCGTGCAGTCCGTGTGGCGATTCCTGGCTCTTCGTGCCTTACGAGTTCGCACCAGTTACGACGCGGCCACCGTAGCCCAGCTGCGTAGCGGTGCGACCATTGTCTGCGCCAACCATGTGAGCTTTGTCGACGGCCTGATCGTTGCTCTGGCCAGTCCTGTTCCTCTGACCTTTGCCGTTCATACCGATTTTTCACGCCATTCCCACGTCGCCCGCTTTGGCATGGGCGTCATGGCCAGAAGGGGTTTGGCGGCGTGGTGCCGGTCGACGAGAAACATCCGTTCGGGATCCGCACCCTGCGCAAGGCGCTGTTGCGGGGTGAATCCGTGATGATTTTCCCGGAAGGGATGATCAGCCTCGACGGTCAGCGCAATCCGTTGCAGCCAGGGGGCATGGCTGGAAACACACAAACCCATGCTCCTATCGCCTGGCTGCAGATCACAGGCGCGGAGCAGAGCCGCGTTTTCGCAAAAATCGGGCCGCGCACTATGGCCCCGCATCGATTTGGATCTCTGATGAATACGCAACCATGGCTGCTGCAAGTAGGCAAACCCTATTCCGAGCAGCGAACACAGTGGACACAAGGGTTTGAATTCCGGTACTTCAACGGCCATCACCAGCTGCAGATCTGCGTGAAATCCCCGACTCAGAAGGAACTGGACGCTTTTGACCGCAATCCGATCCATCTGGGCCTCTACATCGAGAAAAATGTCGTGTTCTTTCTGTTCAAGATAGAGTCATTTTGGGACTGGTCTGATCAGGGCATCTCGATTCGCATGGTGCCGAAAGAAGAACAGGACATTCCCGAGCCGCAAGCAGGGACCTACACCCTGATGAACATCGTGTTGGTCAATGCAGACACCGGCATCATCGAAGCGATGCGGGCCGTCACCTTCAGTCCGAATTTTTCGGCGGTGCTCACTCGAGCTTTCCAACAGCAGTTGGCGGCACCATTTGATCGTGCCAAGCACGTCGATACGATTGCCGAGGTTTATGCGCGATACCCGCATTCGAAACAACTGGCCAAGGTCGCCAATGTGCTCGAACGGGGCGGATCGCAACACGCATGAACAGAGCGCAACGGGAAGTAGAGAGGCCCAAAATTACCGACCGGGAAGTGCGAAATACTGTGCAGGAGACACACTATACCGATAGCGGCCGACGCCGGCAAGATCGGCGCGAACACAGCAAACCTGCGCAAAGCTGCAAATCCTATGCGCTGTGGCTGCTCAGCCGGCGCACCTGCGCCAGAAACTGCTGCAGCGCGGTTACGGCCTTGAAGAAGTCGATCCGGCCATAGCTTTCTTGGCAGAACATCAGTTCCAATCCGATGTCCGCTATGCAGGAATGAAGTCCCGCTCGGTTCAGCACCTCGCCGGCGACCGTAAGATAGCGCTGGTCCTGAAAGGGAAGGGCATCGCGGCCGAGCTAGCCGCCGAGCAGATCGAGACGCTGCCGGCCGAAGAGGGCAGGGCAGTCGGGGCGGCGCACAGATTCCGGCGCCAGATCGAAGCCGACGGCCTGACGCAGGCATTAAAGGTGAAGATCTATCGCTACCTGGCCACCCGCGGATTTTCCGCAAAGTCGATCAAGACGGCGATAATAGCGATCCAACAACCGGAATAGGATGGAATTGACCGTGAACCACGAAATCTGGGATCAATGGGAACAGCAGGCTCTCAAGGCCGGCGTACCGCCCGAGCTGGCGGCGCTCGGGCGCAGCGTGATTCGCGATTACTGGCAGCACGGCAAAGAGCGTGATGCCGATATGATCTGCCTCGGGGCCGATCGTCACCACGACATGATGCTCGCGTTGGCGCTGCAAAAACCCGGTTTGGCGAGCGCCAGATTTGCGGCCGAACTGCATGCCGATACGCCGGATGGTGAAATGTTCGAGCAGCAGCTGGCCGACGTCGAGGCGCGCTATGCCGATAGCGCGAGCAAGCCGCACACGGGTGCCTGGTACAAGAGTGCTTACCAACTGCAGGGATGCGAGTTCAGATTGTGATGTTGGTTATTTGTGCCCATCCTGCGTATGCCGGTGATGTTGACCATCCGCGCCGGTCAATGTTGACCGCTCCAACGCCAATTCGCTGGCATTGATCGTGCAGGCCAACGGAAGGCGCAAACAATGGGCATAGTTGCGACCGGCAGCACCCGGCCAGGAGCAGACCGTCACGACGGTCAGCTTTCGAGGCCCTCCAGTTTGGTAGTCTTGACTTTTGATAGAACAACAAGAAAGAGGCGACATGCCAGCTACTGAGATGACCACAGCGGAGGTGCCCGGAGTGTACCGGCGCCTCGCGAGCGCAATTGGTGCGGCATACTGGCAAGCTGCGGTGGCGCGGCAGGAAGATGCGATTCGGTCGAATCATTTTCTCGGTGACTACCTGCGTTCGGAGTACGCCATCGCATATCAGTTGGACCGGCTGCGAAGACTGGTCGCGCGGTTTGGCACGGTGCCGCACGAGGCCTGCAACGATCCAAGCATCTTTCCGTCTCTGGCCTTCGCTGCACAGGTACTCAAAGTCCTGGACAGGAGCACGGTCAAGCAGGCCAAAACATTCGTCAAACGTGTCCGAACCGCCTTCAGCAGTTCTGAAAACATGCACGGTCTGCGTTTGGAACTGCTGGCAGCGACCCACTTCGTCCGTCGAGGACATCGTGTGGCATGGCACAGAGAGAAAAACGGGGGTTCTTTTGATCTCCTGATCGAGGATCTCGGTCCCAGTGGGCTTGAGGTCGAGTGCAAGTCCATCTCTGCAAACAAGGGCCGCCGTATCCATCGCCGAGATGCGCTGGAGTTCTGGGGCGAGCTGTGGAGAGACGTGGCCGGCGTTGCACAGAACCTGCGCTCGGGGCTTGCGGTAGTGCTGACCGTTCCTTATCGCTTACCGATAGACGCAGAGGAAAGAGTCGCACTCGCGAGAGAAGTCGTTGCTCGAATCGTGGCCGGGAGCGGCGCGACCTTGGGTGGAGGTACGGAAGTGCGCATAGAGTCCTTCGATCCTGCCACGATCGAAGCGGCGAAGGACAAGGGCCGCGAGGATTGGAGGAAGGCCATCGACGCGGCGACAGGCACAGCGAATCGCGAAGCAGCCGTGTACGGAACCCCTGCGGGCGGCATGCTGGCATTCGTGATGCAAAGTGCAGTTGAGGACGACGTGCTGGATCAGGTGTTTTCCACCCTCGACGACTCCGCGGCGCGACAGTTCACACGCAAGCGTGGCGCTTTGTTCTGGGTAGCGTTGCAAGACATCGATGCAGATCAGTTGCTGTCGGTACAAGAACAAGACAGTGACCCGGGCGAGCAACCAACGGCATTGAGACTCGGAGTTAGCGACTTCCTCAATCGTGCACCGGGCCACATCGTCGGTGTTGTGTTCAGCAGTAGAAGCGGTCTTTTTCCCACTGTCGATGGCAGCACGGACTCTGGCGGAGCAACGAACTTCTTCTTGAAGGGAGAAAGCCCTCTCTGGCATGCAAGCTTCCGCGACCCGCTGAGAGCGGCGGGGATGACGGAATAGACCGCCTCGGCCGGTTGGTACGCCGGACAAGCCGCCCGACAAGGCCGAGCGGCTGCTTCGGGGTGACGAGTTCAAGGGTGCGGATGTCTCTTCAGGGTCGGGTGCAGCCCGCAGTCCGAGAATCTTGACCGGCCGCTTCCGCTGCATCACCGACATCCTGTTCGATACGACTGTCGCCACACCGATCGCCTTTGGCGCCAATGATCGCTGGCTGGGTGGCAAACTGGCACTCTCGCTGGTCCGCATACCTGGTCGCAGAACCTCCACCGTCACTTGCGTGGGTTACCGGATATCGGGGAACTGGCGGTAGAAACCTCGCAAACCGTTGCATGAAGTCATCGATATTGCTTGAGGATGATCACAACCGTGGCAACAATCGTTCCATTCGGATTGCGGCTAGACGAGTAGACGCCTGGATGTGCTTCCCGGGCTCGTGCGGGCGCTTGAAAACGTGGCGCCGAACGGGCCACGCTGTTGCGCGTGCAGGACGTTGTCGCGCGTCAGGCTGGGGAATCCATGCGGGTAGCCCCGCTCATCTCAAAAGTAAACAAGGACCTGTTCTGCAAGTGATCGTCAGGATCAAACGAACACGGCGACGGTAACCATCGCCGGTATCCCCGAACTTCCCGCCCGTTTGGGCATCCAACCCTGCCGCGATATAATCGCGGTCGGACGTATGCCGTGAAATGGCCGCCGATACGGGTTCAGATTCGCCGGAGCATATCAAAAACAGATGATTATGCGAATTGCAACACGCACTACTTCCCACTTTTTCCGATTTTGATTGCACCTGCATATGACGCGAGCGTTACCGCGCACGAATTTCCACGGTTCAGAACTCATTCGTTGCCTTGCTGACCTGCGCCTTGCGGAGGATGCCGAGTCCGGGAATGCGTTTGCGGAAAAATTGGGCCTGTGGATACACTTTACCGACGCCGTCACCCTGTCTGCCGTGCACAACGACAGCATTGCCGGCTCACGCAAATTGCAACCCGAAGCGCGATGCGTCGCGCGTTCTGCCATCGGTATCGAATTCGATCGGATACGGGCTGGCTTGATCGATTCGATCATGAAGAGTTGTTCGCCCAAATTGGGCAGAACACATATTGCGCTGCCTGCACCTCCGTTCGAGCTCCCGATGGACCTTGCGGCGTCTTACACGCCATATCGGCGCTTCTATGATGCGCATCAATGCGACATGCAATTGAGCGTTTATCCGCTGCGGGTCAATGCACGGGATGCGCTTGCGAAGGCGTCGCCAAGGCTCAAGCAACTTGCCGACCTGGACGCGACGTTCGAGACGATATTGCGCGAGCGCGAGAGTAAATTGCTTGCGACGGTGCCGGTGCTTCTCAAGAAACGTTTCGAGCAATTGTTCAAGGCACATCAGCAAATGCTGGTTGATACGCAGCAGGCCGACAACCCTGCCGGTTGGTCGCAACCGGGAGCCTGGCTGGCGCGTTTTTGCAATGACATGCAAACGCTGCTGCTGGCTGAATTGGAGCTGCGCTTGCAACCGACGGTGGGGCTGACTGAAGCACTTACTGGCACATCCAATAACGATAAACGTGAACAAGATACGTAATGAGTGAAAAATTGAATAAGTACTTATTTACGACCGCCTTCTTCCTGGGCGCGGTTGGTGTCGTTTGGGTCGCTATCGGATTTTTCGGCTCCAGTGTCTTGGCGCTGGCGATGACGACGATCATCGGTGCGGTCTATGTGTTTGGTGCGCTCGAACTGCGTCAGTTTCGTCAGGCCAGCACTACCTTAGCCACGGCGCTTATGACTATTCCTGAAAATCTTGCAGACCTCGAGCAGTGGCTGGTCAGCGTGCATGCGTCACTGCAAAATTCCGTGCGCTTGCGCATCGAGGGCGAACGTGTCGGTTTGCCCGGTCCCGCCCTCACGCCGTATCTGGTCGGACTGCTGGTGATGCTGGGCATGCTCGGTACGTTTCTGGGTATGGTCGTCACGCTCAATGGTGCGGTCTTTGCATTGGAAAAAACGACCGATCTTGAGGCGATCCGCTCTGCACTTGCGGTGCCGGTCAAGGGCTTGGGACTGGCGTTCGGCACATCTGTGGCAGGCGTTGCCGCATCGGCGATGCTGGGCTTGATGTCGGCACTCAGCCGACGTGAAAGAATGCTGACGGCGCACCTGCTGGACACCAAAATTGCCACGGTATTACGTCGCTTTTCACTGACACATCAGCGCCAGGAAACCTTCAAGGCGCTGCAGTTGCAGTCGCAGGCCTTGCCTCTTGTCGTCGATAAATTGCACGCGATGATGACGCAGATGGAGGGCATGAGCCAAGCGTTGAATCAGCGCTTGCTCAGCAATCAAGAGAGCTTTCACAGCGATGTCAAAGACGTCTATACCGATCTGGCATCGTCAGTCGATAAATCCCTGCGCGAGAGCTTGAGTCAAAGCGCGCATGTTGCCGGCGAAAGTATCAAGCCCGTGGTCGAGGCTGCGATGAACGGCATCGCACAGGAAGCGACGTTGATGCACGCACGCGTGGCCGACACAGTGCAGACGCAACTCGACGGGATTTCCGCTCGGTTTAGCATGACCGCCACCACCGTAGCCAATACCTGGACGGCGGCACTCGGCAGCCACGAGCAAGCGAGTGCCGGCATCGCGTCGAGCGTGAGCCGCTCACTGGATGCGTTCAACGACACATTCGAACAACGTTCCGGTGCTCTTGTGGCCACCGTTGGCGCCGCCTACGCCGGTTTGCAAACCGATCAGGCAGAGCGCGACAAACAGCGGCTGCAAGCATGGACGCAGTCGCTGGAAACCATGGCCGCGGGGCTCGCTCACGAACTGCAACAAACGAGCGCGCAAACGTTGACGCAGCAACAGAAAATTTGCGACACCTTGACCCAGACCGCGCGAGACATTACCGAACAAACGCAGACCAGCGCCGGCAATGCGCTCGTCGAAACAACACGCTTGATCACCTGTGCCGAAGATTTGATGCGCTGTCGCATCGCCGCCGAAGGGCAGTGGATCGAACAGCACCGCGAACGCATGGATCAACTGACCAGCATGTTGCGGTCCGAACTCGGCGCGCTCAAAGATGAAGAAGCCCAGCGTGGCATTGCCGCCGTTGAGCGGCTGGCGCAATTGCAAGATGCCTTGCAAACTGCGCTGACAAGTCATTTGACAACGCTGGGCGCTGGGCTGGAAGATCCGATCACGCGGCTCATACAAACCGCCTCGGAAGCGCCACGCGCCGCCGCAGAAGTGATCGGGCAATTGCGCCAGGAGATATCCAACAGTGTTGCGCGCGACAACGAATTGCTTGTTGAACGCAGTCGCATCATGGAAACCCTCAATGCACTGCTCAATGCGATCAATCATGCATCCGTTGAACAGCGCGCCGTGATCGATTCGCTGGTGGCCTCCTCGGCGGTGGCACTCAACACTGCGGGCAGCGCGTTTTCAGAAAATGTCGCCACCGAATCCGCGAAGCTCGCCGACATCGCGGCGCACGTCACCAGCAGCGCCGTCGAAGTATCAAGCCTTAGTGAAGCCTTCAGTTTTGCTGTGAACTCGTTCAATGAAGCCAACGAAAAGCTGATCGCCAACCTGCAGCGCATTGAAGGCGCGATGGATAAATCGATGCTGCGAGGCGACGAGCAACTCGCCTATTACGTGGCCCAGGCACGCGAAATTATTGACCTCTCCATGAGGTCGCAAAAAGAAATCTTCGAAGAGCTGCGTCAACTCCCTGCCAAGCAAACCAGATTTGCCGAAGAGGTCAAGTGATGCATGCCAGTGTGGATGACGTCGATGCCGGCATGGAGCACACGGCGCCGGTTTGGGCGGTTTTTGGCGACTTGATGTCAGGCTTGCTGGGCGCTTTTGTGCTGATACTCGTGGGCGTAGTGGCTGTCCAGATGGACTTGACATTGCACCTGCAAGACGAAGTGAAAAAGCGCCAGATCGAAGAGCAGCGCCGCACGAGTCTGGAAAAGGCCCTGGCGATTCCGCTGGCAACGGGACGCATTACCTTGAACAACGGACGCATCGGCATCAGCGGTCAAGTCCTGTTCGCACTCAACTCGGACCAGTTGCAGCCCGAAGGCCGGCGGCTATTGACCAGTCTGGTGCCACCGCTGCGAGCTTATCTGACGGCGCGCGATGAACTGCTCATGGTGAGCGGGTTCACCGATGACAAGTCGATCCGCGGCGGCCGCTTCGCCGACAATTGGGAATTGTCGGCCCAGCGTGCCCTAACAGTCACCCGTACTTTGATCGAGGAAGGGATGCCGTCTTCCATGGTATTTGCAGCAGCGTTCGGCGCCGAGCAACCGGTCAAGCCCAACACCGACGACGCCGCGCGCGCGCAAAACCGCCGAGTAGAAATGGCGCCCGTACCAAAAATCCCCAACGCCAAATCGCCGTCGCATGAGTGAAGCGGGTTACAGCAAATTTGCGGACGCACCGCTGGATGCGCCCCCTGATTTCAACGCGTTGATCGATTCGCTGCGCACGGCCGGCGCACATCAGTTCGATCCCGTGCGCCTGCATTACATTGAAGTGCTAGCCAAACGCGCAACGGCGCATCAGGGAAACGTCAAGCGCATGCTCGACGCCAAGCTGGCGCAAGCGCTCGCGGTTTTCAAAGAACGTTTTGAGCAAGCACAACGCGATGCCAAGGAGATCGTTGCCCTGACAGTGCTGCAATATCCGCATGCGGCCGTCGATCTGAACCAGCGATTTGCCGCCGGCGATTTCAAAGGATTGAAGCTATTCGTCGACACGCTGAAGGCCGGCGAGCAGCACGCATCATTGGCTGAGCTGGTGCGCCAACTTGAGCAACATTCTCCGGAACATATTGGCGTACGTGTGGATCGCAATGCCGGATCGCGTCCCGAGCTGAAAGTCATACGGAATTTCAGGAACACCTGGTCAAAACTCAGCGTTGACAAGCAAGTAGCGCAAGCACTTAAGCAAGCCCCAAAGAATGCCGGCCCCATCAATTCGCACATGCTGGTGCTACGCTCGCTTGCATTGATGCGCGACATCTCACCTGATTATCTCAACCGGTTCATGTCGTATGCAGATACTTTGCTTTGCCTCGATCAAAGCGGAAAAGAGAAACCGGGCAATGCAAAGAAAACTCCGGTGGCGCGAGTGTCAAAAAAATAGGTTGTATTGGTTGTGACCATAGCGAGCAAGGTTTGTCTGATTCCGGGCGTCACCGCATGGCGTTTTCTCTCAAATTCCCAGGTGTATAAGCCGCCATAGGTCGGCAGTCGCATGCAGATGCAGGTATGGCTCGCCAAGTCCTGCGGCGTCGCCGGCGGTGAGCGTTTCGCAAGGTAACTCGGGGCCGCCTTCGGTAGCGACAGCTGGTGTTCTCTCATCAGCCGATAGAAACGTTTGTGATTGACGGGCCGCAGACCGATCAAGCCGCGCGAAGAAAAATGGGTCAGGCTAATATTATGCATGTGATTGGCGTCGCCAAGGCTCAAGCAACTTGCCGACCTGGACGCGACGTTCGAGACGATATTGCGCGAGCGCGAGAGTAAATTGCTTGCGACGGTGCCGGTGCTTCTCAAGAAACGTTTCGAGCAATTGGGGCTTGCTCGGTCAACTTGCAATTCCTGAGTGACAACGGCAGCGCCTACCGTGCCCACGAGACGCGTGCCGTGGCTCGACAGCTTGGGTTGACACCAGTCCATACGCCGGTGTGCCCGCAATCGAACGGCATGGCCGAGAGCTTCGTCAACACCTTGAAAAGGGACTACGTTAGCCAGATGGATCGCAGCACGGCCGAGGCGGTACTTGCTCCGTTGCCAAACGCTTTTACGCATTTCAACGAGGTCCATCCGCACTCTGCGCTGAAGCTGAAATCGCCTCGCATGTTCAGGAGGGAGCTGGCGCGTCAGGCTAAGGAAAATGACGCAAATTAAGCGCTGACCTGTGTCCGGTTATCCGGGGGCAATATCACATTGCGGGTTGGCCGACGCGGAGTACCCTTGCTATGCGCGTGCTTCTCAGGCAGACTCGACTTCCCGCCTGATTTGGCGCGTATCGGTGTTGAGGAATTTAGTGGACGATTCGCGCTACAAAGAACAGACAATATTTCCGCGAGTAGGGAGACGACGATGAAGGATCTTGATATTCACGCTTTCAAAGCCGTGTTGAATTTCGTCAGAGGCCTAGCCCTGACAACCATGGGGTTGCTTATGGGGGCATCCCTGACAGCCAATGCCGCCAGCAAAACCAAACTCAGCGTTTTTACCACCGGGACGCCTGCCGTCGGCTTGCCCTGCGCCCCTTCGACACCGTCAGCCGTCCTTATGGGAGGTGGTACGGATGTCAGTCAGGCCTACACCTGGATGATCAATAAGGCCAACTGTGGGGCCACGCCGGCACATCTCGGCAACGTTGTCGTTTTGCGGTCTACCGGAAACGGTGACTACGACAAGTACATCTACAAGCTCGGTCCCGTCGCTGCAGTCCAGACGCTGGTCGTTCCTGATCGTGCTGCCGCCAACGATCCCACATTGAACAGCTACATCCAGAACGCCGCCGTCATATGGATCGCCGGAGGTGATCAGAGTGTTTATTACGCGCAGTGGAAGGGAACACTACTGGAAAATCTGGTCCAGCAACAAATCAGGAACTACAACTCCCATTTGGCGGCACGAGTGCGGGCCTCATGATGTTAGGTAACTTTAACTACGTGGGAGGAGCGACCTACTCGGTCACCTCGGCGCAAGCGCTTGCCAACCCATACAACGCCTACATGAATCTCCAGAAGGACTTTTGGTCGGCCAACACGCCTTCAGTCGTTCTTGGCAATGCGCCCTTGTCGGTATTACTCAATACCGTGACCGACTCACATTTCAACACGCGTGACCGCATGGGACGCACGCTCGCGTTCATGGCCCGCAACCTGGCTGACGGTTGGGTATCTCCTGCCGCAGCGACGATTACCAACGAACACGCGATCGCGGTAAATGAGCAGATCGCGCTGCTGCTTGAGACGGAGCCTGTTACGGGTGACGTCCAGGCATCGATCGTCGCCAATCCCGGCGTCACGGGATACGCCTACTTTATGAATACGATTTCTTCGCCCATGTGCGATGCGACAAGCACGGTTACGGCCAAGGCGCTTGACAAGTCCTGCACCGGAACTTTTACGATGGCCAATACACCAGTCAATCGCCTGACGGGGACCGCGACACGCTCGGCAAATTTGTTCGACGTCAGCACTTGGCGCGCGACAACCAATGCCGTTACAGCCAATTTCTGGTCATATTCCATCGACGTCAGTCATGGCGCATTGAACTCGACCGGCAACGGCGGCAGCATCTACTGAGACCGGGTTGTTGGGGCTGACGCGTCTCTGATCCAGAGTGCCAGAATTCGTTGATCTACTCGTACACGTGGCAAATGGTTGCCCTCTGTGAGATCTCAGAAATTGAACAAGAGCAGTGAAAATCGGCGGCCTGGTTCAGAAATGCATATGTCGGTGATGTTGACCATGCGCGCCGGTCAATGTTGACCGCTCCAACGCCAATTCGCTGGTATTGACCATGCAGGTCAACGGAAGGCGCGGACAATGGGCATAGTTGCGACCGGCAGCACCCGGCCAGAACCGGCCAGTCGTACCTTCGCTTCAAAGCGGACATTCGCATCCGCGCAAGCAACACAAGCTGTTGCTTCAACGCCTTTCACGGATTTTTATTGATGTCTAATTCGGCCAAAATTGGCAACGCGAGTGATGATGCGGATTTCGGGCATATTGGCAGTCTGGACAGGTGGACAGGTGGACAGGTGGACAGGTGGACAGCGTCCCGAGATACACATAAATTTTTCGATCTAAATAGAAGTTGGTTCCCGCATGTCACTCACCTATGTGCGCTGGCGCAAAGACCTACCGTCGCCTTACATGCTATCTTTCTTCGCACGTCGAACTTGCGGCGCGATGATTCATATCAAGGAGTTTTTTATGAAGAAGTTAATCGCAATACTATCTCTATTCGCAATGGCACTGCCACTGCAAGCGGCTGCACAGACCGAGAAGAGTCTGTATGAACGGCTTGGCGGCGTCTTCGCTATCGCCGCCGTAGTTGACCACTTTAGCGACGCGGTTGTGCAGAACCCGATCGTGGGAAAGACTTCCAAGAACCCAGCCCTCAGGAAATGGCACACGGAGAACCTGGACAGGTTGCCGGGCCTCAAGTTCATGCGAACCCTGTGGGTCTGCGAGGTCACGGGCGGGCCGTTCAAATTCTCGCCAACAAAGCCGGGTAAAACTCATTTGGGCCTTGAGGCGGCGCATCGTGACCTCAAGATCTCCCCAGAAGAATTCGACGAGGTCGCGGCCGAACTGGGACGCAGTCTTGACTTCGCCAAAGTGCCTCCGCGTGAAAAGGGAGAAGTCCTCGCCGCCTTCGCAGCGCATAAGAACGAGGTAACGGCAGGCTACAAGACGAAGTGATTATGGCTGCACTTAAGCCCACTATTCATCGCCCGCTCCCCGGCTTGGCAGCCATAGGCAAATCATCGTTCTTCTTTGTGGTTGCTGCCTTCTGGCTCCTGGTCAGATCCTGGGCCGCGCTGCATACCTTGCGAGCGGTGATTTGGCCTTCGCCGTCGGCTTGAACCTGGGCGTCGAGCGTCCGCTTTTGCAAAGCAAGACAGACCGGTTTGGGTCGTTTGCGGCCGGTCGGTAATATTGGACTATTTCCGCCGAATTTTGCGTATTCCGCAGGGTCTTATCGGAGGCGAACCTGACCGCCTACTGTCCCGACTTGTCCAACTGGCCGACAAGCTGGTGCTACGAGAAACGCGACCTGATTCCTGGCGAACAGCTTATGGTGCTGTTCAAAACTCCTTCGACTCAACCTGCCGAAAATTCCATCGATTCCTGATGGCTTCCTGACACAGCATTCCCGGCACAGCGCTATCGGCTGGCAGGCGTGGTGTCTGAGCGTTGAGCCACCGGCAACGTAGACTTATCCGTGGCGGCGTACGTGGTCCTTATTCAGACCATGAACGTGCGCCGCGGTGGGTAAGTCGGTGCCAAGCCGAATCGTCTTTTCTTCCCTACTCACGGAAAATCGGACTCTCGCCAGCACGGAATACCTCAAAAATCACCCACAGATTTCCCTGACGAGCCAATAATTTACAATATTTAAAAATATCAGCGCGCAAGCGACGCACAAAACCGGCGGAGGATATTACGTGCATAACAGCGCGCCACCTGCTCGATGAAGCGCGTGAAATTGATTGCCGCATCGCCATTCGCGTCATCCGAAATGGTCCGCACCACCGCAAACGGCACGCCGAATTCGTGGCAAACCTGGGCCACCGCGGCACCTTCCATTTCGACCGCCAGCAGTGCCGGCAAATGTTGTTTCAAGCTCGACAGCTTGATGTCGCAGTCGATGAATTCGTCGCCGCTGGCGATCAAGCCGCAATGCAGGCGCGGCGTTTTCAGCTTGAATTCAGCGCGATCGGCGTCATTGATTTCCTGCATGAAATCCTGCAGCAGGAATTGCTGCGCCGCGTGTTTCAATTGCGTGGTCAACGACAGATCTGCGGCAAACCAGCTCAAGCCGGTCAGCGGCACTTCAAACCGTGGAAACAGCGGCGACGCATCCATATCGTGTTGCAATAAGCCGTTCGCCACGACGATATCGCCAACCCTGACGTCGCCATCGGCACCGCCAGCCACACCGGTGAAAACGATGTGCGTGACGTTAAAACGCTCGATCAAGGTCGTCGCTGTTGCTGCTGCGGCAACTTTTCCTATCCGCGACACCACGCACACCGAACTTACCCCCCACAGCTTGCCGGTAATGAAGTCACGCATGCCGCGTGGGATGGACTGGGCGTGCTGCATGTGCTCTATCAGTCCTGCCTGTTCTTCAGGCAACGCACTGATGATACCTAAACGAATGTCAATTGAATTCATGGTGTTAGAAGGACTTACGCAAAAAAGTTGTTAACTACTGCAAATGACGTAAACGGGGGCCTTTTGATTCCCTCTGCAATATACGACGGTACGGGTTTTCGTGGTGTGCAACTGCGTGTCCTGGTCGACGCCAGCCGTTAGCAAGCGGCGCATTGCATGGCAGTTCGCCGCTTTTTCTTTGGGTGCTGCACAATTCAGGCCGGCACGCCACTAACCGCGTTGCACCTCGATGTGATACAGACCCCACGGGCACAAGGTAAAACGCGCAGCGACCGGCTTGGCCGCCATGTCCGGAAAACGGTCCGCGTCAACCATCGCCCATAACGGCCCCAGTCCACCCAGCGGCATCGGACGGCCATCAAGTTCGGTCGCGACGATAAAGCGATATTTGTGCGCGTCCGCCAGCGATACCAGGACCGCATAGCCATCGATCGCGCGCAGCAGGATGTTGCCGCCCGCATTGGCCGCGGCTCCGGTCGCGTTCAGCACCTCGGTCAATAGCGGCCCGCGCAAGGTGTGCGGCTTGCCATCGTATTCCAGCGTCGGCCGGATCGTGACTGCCGGCAGTGCGGTCAGCGCGGCAAATTCGAATGCATGCGCCTTGTCGAATTTTACGCCCTGCTTTGTCATCATCTGGTCCAGCGCCGGATCGAGCGGACCGCGATTGCCTGCTCCTATCGCGCCGGTGACGGTCAGCAGCGTCGGGCCGGGTGCAAGCTCGGTGCGCTTGGCTGGACCGGCCAGCGCCAGCGACGGCAGCGATGCGGCGCCGAGCGCGGCAGTGGCGAGGAATTCGCGTTTGTTCAAGGTTGGTCTCCGGTGAGTGCAGTTGCTCGCAGTTGCTGTTCGCTGCAGACGCGATTCTAATGCGTCGTTTTGAATCCATGGGGAAAGAACCGGATGCCGATCCGATTCCCAAAATTCACCACGTCATACCTGGGTGAAGGGCGACAAGCTCGTCGCGTTCTGCGAACGGAAATGCAACGTGATCGCCCCGTTTGTGGCGGCTCCGGGAAATCAGAATGAATCGCCGCTCTTGCGCGAAGGCTTGCCGCAGGTGATGCGCATCGCCCGCGCGGTCGGTTTCTCCCTGCGCGGCGCCATCGTCAGTCTGGATGGCGCCTACGATTGCCGCCTCAACCGCAAGGCGATTTTCAATCGCGGCATGACCCCAATATCAACGCCAACCCGCGCGGCCGAAAGTAATCCAAGCGCGGACGCAAGCCGTTCTTCGATCCCGACATTTTTGAAGAGCGGTTCAACACAATCGAGCGGGTGTTCGCCTGGGAAGACAAGTTCCGGCGCTTGCTGCTTCGGTTCGAGCGCCTCAGCCAACTGCACTACGCCTTTAAAACCTTGGCCTATACGATGATCAACCTGCGGCACTTCTGTCAGGGTTAATCAAGCGCCATTGTCTTGCATGATCGGCGCATCGCGCCAGGATGTCGCTCGTCCGCTCCAGCGAAAAACCGCCACCGTTTCGCGCCAACATCGTCGCACCAACGGCCACAACGTCTCGCTCTTCAGATGCCGCCCTCTCGCACAACGCTTTCACTCCGCTTGAACGAGAAACCCGCAACCAGTAGTTAGCGATAACGCATCGGCGCCAACAATTTCCTATGTTCGTCGATTATATACAGTACTTCGTTTGCCAACTTACAAGATGGTCGCCTAATCTATATGGCCGGTTATACATGAGGAAAGTTTCCGGTTTCGTCATGAAATTGCAGGAAGCGGTGCAACGATGTAATCCCTGAGACGGAAGCCCGTGTGTGAGCCGTGTTCAACCAGTTGGTCAAGCAATGCCAGCGTTGCACGGTGTAATGCGGGGCGTTGACGAATATTTGTTCCGTGTTCATAGCAGACCTTGCGCAGCAAAATTTCGAGTTGAAATGCCGCATTCGGATCATCCAGTAGTTCGCGATTTTGCGACTTTTCAAAAGCTTGCGCGAGTAACGTTACCGCGTCGGGAAGAAATACTCGCCCCACAGAACACAAAAGTGACAGGAGTGCGCCAAATCCAGCCTTGGTGTTACCTACTGTGGCGGCGGCATGTTCAAAAAAGCTTTTGTTTTCAGTCACTGGCGCCCATTCGTGTACATCATCTTTAAATTTAACATCCGCAAACAGAGCGTGCGAGCGACTCAAACAGCCGGGATCCCGAAAGAGCGCGTCGAGGAGATCAGCCCGACAGAGTGGTATGACAAGTGGTGGGCGGCAAACCTTGCCACTGACCCGGTCGGGGCTTCACGCAAGCCGCCCGTGCTGCGCTCGCCCAATGGCGCGATGAAGGACTTCGGTGGATTTTGGGCGGTAGGCAAACCAACGTACGATCCGGCTGCAATCCGCGCTCCCACGATGCTGGTGGTCGGTGAGTGGGACGCGCTCACGCCTCCGGCCATGGCGCAGGAGATTTTCAAGCGGCTTTCCGGCGTTAAGCAGCGGCGTCTCGTATTGTTATCGGAAGGCTCGCATTCGATCGGCACCGAGAAGAACCGCATGCACCTGATTCGGGAAATTCAGAACTTCCTCGAAGAGCCCACGCAGTAGGAGTCAGATGACCTTATGTCGCCCTGGTTCTAGGCGACGTAGAGTGAAATTCAACAGATTAGTGCGGCCGAAATACACCATATCACCGTAAATCCGTCATTGCTTGCAGCAAGGAAACAGATGCGAGAGAATAGGCTCTGGCATTGCATTTCATGCATCCAGCCATTTCCGTGGCCTCGGGCCACTCTTTCCTTTAAGGTCTTACATGAATCGTTTAGAACTCGCTGAAAAGATTGCAACCAAACATGAACTGTCGAAAGCTGAGGCCGCGCGCATCATTGCGACTATCACTGAGACCATTGTTGCCACCGTCAAGAAAGGCGATACGGTCGGTATTGTGGGCTTCGGAACTTTCAAGCAGATGAGCCGCGCCGCGCGTGCAGGATTCAACCCAAGTAAGGGCACGAAAATCAAGATTCCTGCCGGCAAAGTCCCGAAGTTCGTGGCGGGCGCAGGCTTCAAGGACGCGGTCGATCCGAAGGCGGCGAAGCGCAGGGCAGGGAAGTAACAGGCGAGGTTGATTCGGCGCCAATGAGTTGAGTATCAAGGAAAGCCTGGGGCGTCGCGCCTATGGGTAAAGCTAATATGTTGAAATTGCGATGCCAATTTATTCAAGACCCGCTTTGAGCTTAGCTCTCGCGGGTTTTTTCTTGCCATATTCGATGGAAACTTGGCTTTGACCAAGCTGGCCGAATCTATGGCTGTGCGCGCTGCGTTTCATGGTCACCATCATCAGGACTTGATTTACGAAGGATCCGTGTGGCACGGCGTAGCTCTTTGCGGGATTGTGGGCCTAGACACCGAGACATTTAAGACGAGCTTCGTGATCTGAGATACGCATTCTGTCCGAACGACACCCTGTACTAGATATGGGGGAGCACATGCCTTCGCTTTTTGAAGAACGCTAGGCTCGACGGGTCCTGACAGTCACATTCCAACACGCGATCATGTTTGAACTTATACACATGGCAGTCAGAAATCTCCCGTACTCAGAAGCCTCTCAGTTCCACTACTACGCTCCAACAGGCGCGTGGCCACTTCTTCGATGCGTCCCCTGTTTTGATTAAAAGTACTAACCCAACTCTGCCCAGACGAGGAAGTGACGTCGAAATGATCCTCAAGCGCCTCGCGTGAAATAACGCACCATACTCTGTCACCATCGACAATAGCCTGGAACGCAACCCCTTCGCTGGGGTCTATATGCGCCTCAATGTCGCGCGGAAAGCTGATATCCATAAGCACCCCCTCGTCTAATTGACCGGGCCGTCGTTACTTCCGTAGTATGTCACCACTTGATGCGGTGTTTCTCCTCCGTCTCCTTATGCCGTTTGTCGTCCGATGAATGCAGATAGTTGCTTGTCGTGCCGATCGATTCGTGTCCCAGGTTGTCACGGACGTGCCGCAGGTCGACATCGCTATTGGCCATGTGCGAACCGGCCGTGTGTCGCAGCCAATGCGCCGACGCCTGTTCGACACGATCCGCTATCGCTTGGTATTGCTCGCCGCGTTGTCTGAGCCGGATGACAGTGTGTTCGAATACCTTCTTCACTATTGCATGCACAGCGCCGCGCGTCATTGGTTCTGTGCCACGGCCGATCGGCAAAAGGAGCGGAACGTCGTCGCCCGCTAACGGGAAGGATGCAAGGCCTTTTTCTCTGCGATAGCGCGCCAGTTCGACCATCAATTCATTCGTCGCCGGCACGATCCGCAGCTTGTCGCCTTTGCCCAGGATCTCGAGCCACCAGCGCTCCTCACCATCCTTGTCGCGCCGGCAAAAGAAACTGCCCATCGTGTTGCCGACCACTTCCGAGATGCGCAAGCCGCACAGGTACAGCAGAGAAAATAGCCACCGTGCGCGATAGTAATGCTCGCGTTCGCGATCCGATTCCTGCGGCATCGCATCGATCGTCATTTTCACTTCACTCCACAAATCTTCTTCGAGGTAACGGGTAATGCGTGGCTTCGCTTTGCGGGCGCGCTGGCGCGACAGTGACAGTGGATTGCCGGCGAGGTAGCCGGCATTGACCAGCCACGAGAACAGCGTATTGAGAATGATGATCGCCTGGCGCTGGCTGGCAGGGGAGAGCGGTCCAGCGAACGGCCGCCACTCAGGATGCGCGCGCGCGAACTTGCGGCCATCGCGCATCACCCATCGGAATGCCGGCTGCGGATCGGACAGAAACCGCTGATAGAGCAATAAGTCTTCGTGCGTGAGCGACGATAACGGTTTCCCGAGCTGGGTGGTCGACCAGAGCAGCAAGCGTTCGGCTTCCTTGCGGTAATTGTCAAACGTGGTCTTGGGTCGATAAAGCGCGCGAGCCATGCCTTGATCGCATCGACATCATTATCAGCAGCGATTTGCGGACGATTGCCGGTGGCCCGGTTGGTGCCATCGCGACCATCGATGTGGGAGGGCAGTTGGATGCTTTCGATCGTCGCGAGCGCGGGCAGCATAGCGGGATGTAGATTGGTAGAAGGCATGACGAGCGCTGACGCATCTGGAATTGGCACCTTCCGATAATACTCGACATTATGGCAATAATGTCACTTGATTCTTCAGCTGGCTTTGTGGTTGCTACGCCTTTATAACTTCGCACCCACACACGAAATCAAGGTCATTTTTGAAAAAAAACATGATGCTTGATATCGCTTGGTACCGGCGCTATGTCACGATAAAAACGTGGCCGGTGTTCGACCGCAGACTAAACGGGGCATTCCACGACGCCGCAAAGGAATTCCAGGGGAAATTCAACAAAGCGAAGTACCAATGGGAATTTCCATCATCGCAGAATATTTTTTGTAGTCTTGCGGTCAAGTTCGCCTTCAGCAGAGGTGCCGGCGAAACAAAATTCAGGTCACGAATAAAAGGTCTCACGGATCCCGTTGGCGAATTATTAAAGAAACGAATACCAACTCTTGGCAGCTTTTGATACGCTTTGTCTAGCTGTTTAATGTCAAAGTGTACAATCCGGTTCCGAATCAATATCAACAATGCACTAGGAGAAAAGGATGTCCAACATACAGTCTGCCAAAAAATCAGTTCAATTGGAACTTGCTCAAGCAAAGCAGGGGAGAGATTATTATCAATCGCGCATAGAAGCGTTGGAAAAAGCGCTCGCGCAGTTGGCCAGTGTCGACGCCGCAGCCTTGACCGGTACTGCTGTCACTCGTGAAAGCGCCAAAAAGCAATCGGCCGGGAAGAGGGCAACGCCGGCGCAATCGGCGAAGTCAAAGGGTTCCGCGGCCAAGCTTCCATCTACCGGTGGTGATTTCTGGGTTGACCTCATCACAGATCAGCCCCAATCAGCCGCAGATATTATGAATGCCGCGTTCACTAAGCTGGCGGTCACGCCGACCAAAGAACAAAAACAGAAGTTAGGCGCTCGGATGACTGCAGCCTTGACTGGCCTGATCACGGCAAAACAGATTAAAGACTCTGGTGCTCGACGCGAGCGTAGATTTTTTAAGTAACAATAGCAACGATGGCCATTCCATCGGCATACTGCGGCAGGTGAGGGCATCGCCTGCCAGGGCTGCTACAGAGGTCGCTCCACGGCGTGAAACTGCTCCAACGCCTGTATCGTAATCAGCGTTTCCTCCCAACTGTCCGATCCAATGTCGCCCTGGATTGGCTCATATTCTGCGTTTTCCTAGGGAACGGCGGAGAGATAAAATGCGTATCGACATCGAGGTCGTAGTTGGCGATAAACATGGACGAGTGATCATCGCCACGATTGAAAGAGAAGCTGATCAAGCTTCTGTGGAAGGCGTGGGTTTACGTCTTCCCGCCCGGCCTGCACCAAGTCAATCATTTTCCGGCGGAAATCAGCCGGGTAGGGAGTTCTGAATCTCTGCATGATGAACACCTCCTGATTAGAGGATATGTGTCCACCAAAGCGATCAAGTCCATACCATCGATGCGGTGCGCACAGTACCGGGGGCGCAGCGCTCGCGCACCGCAACGCAACTGCCAAGGCGCGGCGGCAAACCAGAAACCGAAGAGAGACCCGCAGCTGTCGATGTCTACAACTTCCGGATGTCAACGACGCTAGCTTATCGGAACAGGTGTGGTATTGTCCGGACCGGTTACCGTGATGGCATCGATCGACACCGGTTCGGTCGTGTCCGATGATGTCGCGACGGCGGCCGCCACCGCATCAACGAAGGCGTCCTGCGCAACGACCGGTTCGGCGGTATTGTTGGCACCGCTAAGATGTGGACGAGCGCCCAACCGATAAATTGAAAAACATCGCGGCTCGGCCAAGGCGGACCAAACCGAGGTGCAAAAGCAAACAAGGTGAGCAATACGACCTGGGCGATGACCCATGTCTCACCACGGCGTCCCATCTTTTTTCCAATTAATTTCAACGGAGGCCGGCGCTGCCCAGCCCAAGGGCCGCAAGGGGAACTGAGTCGACGCTGTTCCTGGCAACTTAATGCCCCGCGGAGTCAGACGTGCTGGCTGAGCCAGCGCCATAGTGCGCTGCAATACGATTCGCTGCCGCGATGTAATGCCAAATCGTCGCGCCTATTTCTTCGTTTCCTCCTTCCCAACCTGGGAATGGTCGTTGGCTTGGCCGGGCAACGGCATGGCGGTCGCTTCCTGGGCCTTGTTCAAGTTGCTGGGGCTGGATTGACCGGGGCCGCTGGTCGCGTCGCTGGCGGTGCCGGCGGGCGTGTTCGGCGGGATGGCCGCGTCGGATGGCGGCAGGGCGCTCGGCGGCGCCGCAACCGAATTCGGATTGCGGGCCATACCCGCGTCCGCCGGCGTGACGGTCGCTGCGGTGTCGGCTTTTTTGCAACCGAAAAGGCATACCGAAAGCAGACAGAGTGCAAATGCACCGCGACATCTGTTCATGTGTTTCCTCCAATTGAAGCGCGTATTCATTCTATCTGCCGGCAACAGGAAAGCAATCGGCAAGTTATGCCGGCTCTGCGCCAAACCAAGCTATTCGCCCGGCACTGCTGAATTATTTGTCATCGGATCCTGTTGTCGATAGTGCCTGTCGGTGCCCGAATTGCTTCACCATAATTTGGCCTTTGGCAATACCGCTAAACATCGACCGGTCGCGCGACGCCTTGCTCAAGCCTTCGATAAAATCGAAGTCGATAGCAGGCGCGTGCTCGGGCTATACACCAATACAGCGAGGATTTGCGCGGTATCTGGTGTCCCGCGGCGATAAGCTGTTACCGCTACGCGAATCGCGGCCGACCCTCCCCTGTCCGTGAAATCGGCTTCGATATCGAGCCGGGCACTGAAAAGGGCGGCGGTAACGACCTGACGACGAACGCATTGAAACGTTTCTCAACACGCGTGCCAGTCTTGAAGAAGAATGAAAACAGACTGTATTGCTGAAATTCAATCGGAGCAAGATTCTTGATCAACTCGACTTCATCACCGCGCATGCGAAGTTTTCGCAGCGAAAACACTTGCCCGGTGTACCTCAAGAGGTTCCTTATGTTGCATATCAAACAAGCTGCCTTTTGATTGTGTAGACTTTCTTCACTACGTCATGTTTTCCGGACGCCATCGCGCTCAGGGATGGGCAATTAATTTTCGGCGATAAGGAAAAGAAAGAAATACCTGTTTCCTACAACGAAGAACAAGAAGGAGAGACATCCATGCAACCACGGTCCGTAATGCCAGAAGGGCGAACCGCCGCCGCCATATTCACAGATACTGATGCCAGCATCGGGTGTCTCTTGGGCGGCAATTTTCGCCGGCGCCGCCGCCGCTGCCGCGCTTTCTTTAATATTAGTCGTTCTTGGATTCGGCCTGGGTCTTTCCGCCGTGTCGCCTTGGGCGAACAACGGCGCCAGTGCAGCGACCATTGGTATGTCGACCATCCTCTGGCTCGCCTTTACCCAGATCGCCGCATCAGGCCTGGGCGGCTACCTCGCTGGACGCTTGCGCATCAAATGGGCGAATGTGCACGCTGATGAAGTTTATTTTCGCGACACGGCACATGG
Source organism: Pseudundibacterium arcticum (assembly GCF_042646465.1). Lineage (NCBI taxonomy): Bacteria > Pseudomonadati > Pseudomonadota > Betaproteobacteria > Burkholderiales > Oxalobacteraceae > Pseudundibacterium > Pseudundibacterium arcticum. Next base: position 1,933 of record NZ_JBHRTP010000052.1, on the reverse strand, counting down.
TTTCTTTGCCTGGGCGGTCGCTTCTCTGGCAACCGCGGCGTTTTTGACATCGGCTGTCGGCTCGGTACTGAGCGGCGGGATCCAGGCAGGGGCGGCTGCGGCCCGCACCGCTACGGCCGCTGCTACGACCGCGACGGCCAATAGGGGAGATGCGAGCAGCGGACCAACCGGCTATTTTGTCGACACATTGTTTCGCTCTCCGCAAGCCGCATCCGATGCGATGGATACGGCGCCCCGTCAGGAAGCCGTGAAAATCTTCGCCAACGACCTGCGGTCGGGAGGCTTGAGCCCCGAAGATAGCCAATATCTCTCGCTAGTCGTGGCAAAGCGCACTGGCCTGAGCCAGGCCGATGCCGAAAAACGCGTCAACGATACTTACGCCAAGTTCAGCAAGGCGATCAACGACGCCGACACGGCGGCCAAGGAGGCGGCCGACAAGGCGCGCAAGGCCGCGGCGTATTCGGCGCTATGGATGTTCGTGGCCTTGCTGTGCGGTGCTTTCGTTGCCAGTCTGTGCGCAACGTTTGGTGGCAGACAGCGTGACCGCACCGATTATTCCCTCGCCGGTCGCCGCGCAATTTAATCGGCCCTCTCTACCCCCTTTCTACCCTGATTCAGGAGATCACCATGCGCTCACTTCTGCTGCTGTTGCTTGGCGTTCCCATCCCCATCATCATCCTCATTGCCTTGTTCGTTCACTGAGATAACACCGAGATAACGCTGAAATACGCGGCGGTCGCTAGTTCAGGGCCGCCCGCTTCAGCAGCGCAGCAGAAATCGGTCGATTCGCGTCACGGTTCCCGTGATTGGGCCGCAGGTCGATTCAAACGTCGGGTCGGCTACTGGAAAATCGTTATGGATCATGCCGATTATGATTGCGAGTGTGTGGGTCCCTCCGGCTCAAACCTACGTAAATTCTCCAGCGTGTTGATATTGCGTCGGCGCATCGTCAGACACCACCTCCGCCACCTTCAGCGGCGCGTTCCACTGATCGACCTTGGGGCCGCCGCCTTGCAGGAATTCGCCAGATGCGGCCGCAGCGATGTCTTCAACAGGCAGGCAAAACACCACGGGCGGCACCCGGTATTTGCCAGTTCCTGTCGGTGCGAATTTTCGCGTTCGGTGGCGGCCGGCATCAGCGCCGTTAAATGTGCAGCCTACCCCTCCCCACCGCCTCGCAGCGTTTCCGGTGTCCGCGGTCCACAGTCGGTCCTGCACCGGTTGGCCGCAGCGCATGAATGGCAATGGCCTGAAGGCGATCGAATTTCGCTGTCACCAAATCAACGTATAAAGCATTACCAATACCGGGATGACCATCAATCCGGTTGCGAGCCACCCGAATAGTTTAAGCGTTCGCCCGATGACAAACTGTCCCATGATTGTTGAGTTAGTGGCCAGGAGCATCGCCACCATCATAATCGGCGCGGAAATGACGCCATTGATGACAGCGCTCCAGAATAGCGCTCTGATCGGGTCAAGCGACGTAAAACTGAGCGCAATACCACCCAATGTGGCGAGGATGATTACGCTATAAAACGCCTTTGCAAGCGACGGTTTCAGTTCCAGACTGTTGCGCCATTTGAACGCGCCGGCCATGGCATAGGCAGCAGAGCCAGCCAACACCGGCAGGGCTAGCAACCCCGTGCCAATGATTCCTATCGCGAATAAGGCGAAGGCAAACTTTCCGGCGAGCGGCCGCAGCGCACTGGCAGCCTGGGCGGAAGTGTCTATCGATGTCACGCCATGCGAATGTAGTGCGACTGCCGTTGTCAGCATAATGAAGAACGCTACCAAGTTGGAGAAGCCCATGCCAACAAAGGTATCGATTTTGATCCGCTTAAGATTTTGCCTGGCTTGATCGGGCGCCTTCTTGACAGGTTCGGCCTCTGGGTCTGCTTTGATTTCCTCAACCTCCTCGGAGGCCTGCCAGAAA
>NZ_JBHRTP010000051.1:0-74658 GCF_042646465.1 Pseudundibacterium arcticum | reverse complement strand
CATACTGGGCAGATAAGCTTGGTCTTGTTGCACTTGGACATTGAAACCGCCCGCAATAGATTCAATGGGAATTAGCGAAAAACATCGCATACTCCCGTCAACATGTAAAAAATCCCGTCCGGAGCATGACTCCGAACGGGATCTTTTCGTGACCAAGCCATCGACCGGCAGCGCGGCAGTCCCCGATCGACAACCCGTTAGCGGACGCGCCCGCTAACGGGACTACGGCTTAGAAGCTGTGGCGCATGCCCAGGTTGAACGCCTTGTCACCGCTGCCGACTTCGGTGTTGTTGCCCACCGTGTAGCCAGCGCCGTTCTTGTTGCTGATCCGCGCGTACGAGGAATACAGGTTGGTGCGCTTGGACAACGCGTAGATGTAACCGATCGCCCACTGGTTGGCGTCCTGGTTATTCACGGTGCGGTCGTCCTTGCGAATGTACGACGCCAGCACGGTGCTGGCACCGAACGGTACCGCGACCCCGACCAGCAGATCGCGGCTGTCGGTCGATGCCGTCGGCAGCGCGGTGGCCGGCGCGCCATACGGATTGGTCGTGTTCGGCAAGGCCGCGCTGTTGGTGCCCTTGTCGCGACCGAACGCCAGATAGCCCTTGACCGGGCCGAAGTCGTAGTTGGCGGCCAGCAGCGTGTCGGTACCGATCTGGTTGGTCTTGACGGTGGCGGTGTCGTTGTTATGGTTGTTGTAAGCCAGACGAACATTCAACGGACCGTTGGCGTAACCGATTGCGGCGCCGATTTGGCGACCGGCGGAATTGGAATTGGCCACTTCACCCAGGCTGTATGCAAGTTCGCCGGTGACACCGCTGAAGTTCGGCGAAGTGTAGACGATGGTGTTGCTGGTACGGGTGTTGGACCCGGTGGTCGGCAGCAGGTTCTTGGCGCTGCCGGCATAACCTGCGCCGAACGGGTCGGCCACTTGCGTGACAGTGTTGTACAGCGGCGTGTATTGACGGCCGAGCGTCAGCGCGCCCGCTGCCGCGCTCTTCAGGCCGACATAGGCCTGGCGGCTGAATACGCCGGCGGCATCGGTTTCGCCGGTGTCGACCTTGACTGCGGATTCGATCAAGAAATTGGCCGACAAGCCGCCGCCGAGATCTTCGCTACCCTTGAAGCCGAGGCGCGAGGCCGATGCCACGCCGCTGGTCAATTTAGTAACGGAACCGGCAACACCGCCGCGTTCATTGACGATGCCGGCGTCCAGGATGCCGTAAACAGTGACGGCCGATTGCGCCGAAGCGATGCCCGAGAAGGCACCCAGAACTGCGATTGCGACTAGCGATTTCTTCATTATTGTATTCCCTGATAGTAAGTTGTTTTTAAATCCGCCGGTCCCGGGTAATGACCACCACCCTGGCCGGATATTGCGTCTTGCAGCAGAGCAAGCAGGTTAACACCGACGTTTTGGTGCGAGAACTAATAAATCCGCATATGCATAAGCAAAAAACGATCCAGAGTGCCTTGCACCACCAAATACCGCCGGATGCTGCGCTGGCATTATCCAGATCAGGTGTTGCCCATTAAAGTGATTGCGAGTTTACGAAACAACGTCATCTCATCACCTTGACCGAGGTCAATGTTCCGGGTATGACATGAATTTGCAACATGAATTTGCAACATGAATTCGCTTCGATTATTTTTCAAGCGAATCGGAATTCAGGCCGCGTACGTCAGCCTAGGACAAGGCCAGACTGCGCTCGCATGATCCTCGCGCAATGTGACAGCGTGATGAAATCGGGAAATGTTTCCCCGTGGAATCACTGGAAAGCGGACCGACGCGCGATGACGGCGCCTCAAGCGCGGATCTAGACCCGGTCTGCACCCCGGCGGGGCATCAAATATATATTTGGTGCAATCTTTTTTCAAGGCGTAGCAAAATCAAGCGGCGGTGCCGCATTTTTGATTCAACTCCCGCCAAAATCGCTCAGGAAGGATCTGCTTCCGGTGCCGGCGCCGCGAAAAATGCCTGCACCGTCGGCAGTTCACGGGTCCGCTTGAACGGCGGCAGGCTCTGCCAGATGCGCTTGCCGTAAGGCTTGGAAATCAGGCGCGGATCGCAGATCATCAACACCCCACGATCGCTGCCGTCGCGGATCAGGCGCCCGGCGCCCTGCTTCAGGTTGATGATCGCCTCCGGCAGCTGATGATGCATGAAACCGTTCAAACCCTTCTTTTCCATTACCGCGATGCGCGCAGCGAGGACCGGATCGTCCGGCGGCGCGAACGGCAGCTTGTCGATGATGACCAGCGACAGTGCGTCGCCGCGCACGTCGACCCCTTCCCAGAAACTCTGGCTGCCGATCAGTACCGCGTTGCCGGCGGCGCGGAAGCGATCGAGCAGTTCGGTACGGCCGGCCTCACCCTGCACCAGCAACGGAAACGGCAGCTTGCGCTGTTCAAACTCCGCGCGCAGCCGCTCGGCCGCATGCTTGACCGCGCGGATCGTGGTGCACAGCAAGAAGGCGCGCCCGCCAGCCGCTTCGATCACCGGCAGCGCGGCGTCCAGCACCGCATCGGTGTATTCGGAGGAATTTGGTTGCGGCAGATTGGTCGGCACATACAGCAGGCCTTGCTGCTCGTAATTGAACGGGCTGGGCCAGGAATGCGCCGGTTCGTCCCACAAACCCATCTGCGCCGCGAAATGGTTGAAGTCGTTTTTGACCGCCAGCGTGGCCGACGTGAAGATCCAGCTGCGCGGCACGCCTTCGCGCTGCTTGTTGAAGATCGGCGCGATCGACAACGGCGTCTGGTGCAGTTGCAGCGACGATGAAAACGCCTCGACCCACAACACCGATTCGACCGCGTCGCCCTTGGCGTCCTGCTTGGCGGCGGGTGTGCCAACTGCACCGGCACTCCAGCGCTCCAGCTGCGCCTCCAGCTCTAGCGCGCGGGTGCGGCATTGTTCTAGCGTTTCGGCGCGTTCGGCCTGCTTTTCCAGCACGCCGAGCATCGCATGAAATTCGTCCTTCAGCTTTTCCAGCGCCGGGAAGAACGGGCTGGACGGTGCGATCTGGTTGACCGACAGGCGCACGATATCCTGCGGAAACGCGAGCCGCAGATCGCGCGCGGCGCGCTCGACCGGGGTCACGACCTTGGCCCATTCGGCGCCGTCGCGCGCATGCGACAGCCCCTCGGCCAGCACGTCGCGGCACAGTTCGAGCACCTGCGAGGTCGACACGGTCTGGCCAAAAAACAGCGTCGCGGTGTCTGGCAACTGGTGCGCCTCGTCGAAGATGATGGTATTGGCCGACGGCAGCAACTCGGCCACGCCGGTGTCCTTCAATGCCACATCGGCGAAGAACAGATGATGATTGACCACCACCACATCGGCCTGCTGCGCTTCCTTGCGCGCCTTCATCACGAAGCAGTCCTGGTAATACTGGCATTCGGCGCCGAGGCAGGTGTCGCGGGTCGAGGTCACCAGGTTCCAGATCAGTGCGTTCTCGGGCACCTTCGACAGCTCGGCCTTGTCGCCGCTCATCGTGGTCTTGGTGAAGCGCGAAATCTCGCGCAGGTGGCCGACGTCGTCGCGCGACGTGAGCCGGCCGTTCTGCAGCGTACGCTCCAGATGGAAATGGCAGACATAGTTGGCGCGGCCTTTCAGCAGCGCGACCGACACCGGTGCGCCGAGCGCCTGGCGCACGGTCGGAATGTCGCGCAGAAACAACTGGTCCTGCAGGTTCTTGGTGCCGGTCGACACGATCACCTTGCCGCCCCACAGCAGCGCCGGTACCAGATAGGCAAAGGTCTTGCCGGTGCCGGTGCCGGCTTCGGCCATCAGCGTGGTCTGGCCAGCGATCGCGCGCGCCACCGCCTTCGCCATCTCGGTCTGCGATTGACGCGGCCGATAGCCGCCGACCGCCGGACCGAGCGGCCCGCCACTGCCGAACAGGCGATCGATATCGGCGTCATGCGCGTCTAGGGCAACTGCGGTGGATACTTCTGATGATGCGGGAATGTCGGCGGTCAAAATGGGAGCAATCGTGGAGGGCTAAACCGGGGTAATAAACATGCATGATCGCGCATGCAGCGGCGCTGGGTGCGGAGCGGTTGGCTTATCGGTTTGAATTATCGGTCGGATTAATTCTGCAATCCCGAAATCAGGCCATCAGGCACAATCAGGGAATTAGGCAGGAACATCGGGCACCAATTGCATTTTTAGCAATGTTACGTGGTCCTTCAGCTGCAATTTCCGCTTCTTCAGGCGGCGCAATTGCAACTCATCGTGTCGGCTATCGAGCATCACGGCGGCGATCACCGTATCCAGGTCGCGATGTTCGACTTCCAGTTCGACAATGCGGCGCTGTATGTCTTGCAGATGATTCATGGTTGTTTTTGTGGCATCAAGGGCAAAAAAAAAATCACTTTTGCTGCAGAAGCCCGCTTCTGCGTGCAATAATTTACGAGCGGCAATACTATTAGTACACAGTTTAATCCAGGAGTCTGTCGGACTTGCGGAATCGAAGCGAAAAATGTCCTGCGCGTGGACAGATTTTGCCGGATTTGCGGCGTCAATAGCGCGCCATTGCGCAAAAAGCCGGTGACGCTACCGTTCAGAGCCTGTAACGGCCGACTCTCCGGGGGCGCCGAGCCATAAGTCCGACAGACGCCAAACCAGCGCAGTTTAATTCACACAAAGTATGAGCCAATACAAGATAGAAGCCGGAACTGGTCAGCATATCGGCAACCGCCAGGAACAACAAGACCGCACCGCGTTGTTTGCGGCGGCAAGAGCGCCCGGCTACATGATGGCGGTGCTGGCCGACGGCATGGGTGGGCGCAGCGGTGGCTCGATCGCCGCAGAACAGGTGGTGCGCACCGCCCAACAACTGTTCAGCGAATTTTCGCCGCTGAACAGCACCGTCGAGCAATTGCTAGAGACGATCACGCAGGAAACCCATACCATCATCAAGCTGAGCGCGATGGCGACCAAGAACGAGCCGCACAGCACCATGGTAGTGCTGGTGATCACGCCCGAAAAGAGCGCGGTCTGGGCCCATGTCGGCGACTCGCGGCTGTACCGCTTCAGCGGTCCCAATTTTGCCGACCACACGATCGACCATTCGTATGTGGAAAAACTGGTCAGCGAAAACAAGATCACGCGCGACGAAGGCAAAAATCACCGGCTATCGAACATCCTGATCAACGTGCTCGGCAGCGCCATGAATGAGCCCTACGTCACGATCGGCCGCTACGACGGCCTGAAGGCCGGCGACGCATTCCTGCTCTGTTCCGACGGTCTTTGGCATTATTTCACCAACGACGAACTGGGCGCCGCGCTGGCCGCAAATACGCCGCGCCAGGCGTCGGAAATGTTGATCCGCAAGGTTGCCGAACGCGCCGCCGGTCAGGGCGACAACTGCACGCTGGCGATCGTGAAGATGGTGGCACCGCCGAAGGAAGAGAAAAACTATACGGTACAAAAGATGCGGCGCGCGGTGTAATCGAACTACCAATTCCCGCCATCCGAACCGGTGTGGAACCGAAACGCGCCCGACCGCCACTCATCGATGCTTCAAGCGCGTCCGCCAAGCGATCTCAGCCGCCGCTTGCGCGCCCTGTGATTTCACCACATTCAACCAGAAAACAAGGAGTATGCCGATAATCCGCTGATTACATTTGCGGAATTGGCATTCATCCTCGCCAGTATATTCTTACGGCTGAGCCCGCACCGAGGCCGGAATGACGGCGGCCGGCGTTCCGGCGGCCGGCGCTCCAGCGGCCGGCGCACTGGCGGCCGGCGCTCCGGCTGGCGGCACTGAGGTCTTGCTGGCGCGTTGCCGGTCCTTGTCAGCCTTCTTGATGGCGATCTCACGCTGACGCGCTGCCGACTCCAGCCGCTTCCTTTCAAAGGCGGCGGCATTGTCCGCGCGCTTTTGCGCCGTAGCGGCTTGCTTGGCCTGAACGCTGCCCAGCTTGGTCTGATGCGCGGCCTCGCGTTGTGCGGCATCGGTCGCGTGCAGCTTGTCACTGGCCTCCACGTCGGCCGCCCGTTGCGCACGGTCCTGGGCCTTTTCGGCTGCAGTATGTTCATATTCGTGCTGCTGCGCGGCCCGCTGCGGTGCATCGCGCAGTTCTTCGGCGCGCTTGTCCGCCAGCGCCTGATCGCGCTCGATCACGACGGCACGCCGCTTGAACTGATTGGCTTGGACTTCAATCGGGCGCACCTGTGCCAGCGCGTGGCGCCGCCGTTCCTTCGCATCCTCGACACAGGACGCGACAAAAAATTTGGACAAGCAGAGCCGCTGGTCTTCAGTAAAACGGCTATCGACCGCGGCACGCACAGTCGCGACCTCGCTCAAGGCCTGGTCGGCCGTCTCGACCGTGCCGATGGTGGCGGTCGGATAGCGCTGGACCAGCGCCGATACTGCGCTCGCGACGTCGGACTTTGACGCGGCGGTCGCATATCCGGTGCCAGTGCCGGTGCCATCTTGCGCAAACACTGGCGCGCAACCGATGAGCAGCGCCAGCCACGCGCTCGATCGCAACGACGCAAGCCAACCTCGGCGATCGTGATGGCGAAGGCAATACTGCCGCACGGAGAAATTCGGATTCACGTATTCAGTTCCCTAGCAAATTGACGACGGGGCAGAGCCCTGCCCCTCAGGCGATCGCGTCCGCCACGACACGGCGTTCAGCTTCCATGTATTCGCGCGATTGCATTTCAATGATGCGCGACACGGTACGGTGAAATTCATTGGACAGCGTGCCTTGCGGATATAAATCCTGCGGCGCGACTTCGGCCGACATGATCAATTTTACCTTGTGGTCGTAGAACACATCGATCAGCCAGGTGAAGCGGCGCGCTTCGGATGACATCGCGGCCGACATCGCGGGGATGCCGGACAGGATCACGGTGTGGAAACGGCTGGCGATTTCCAGGTAATCGTTTTGCGAGCGCGGCCCGCCGCACAGGGTCGCAAAATCGAACCAGATCACGCCGCCGGCGCGCCGCAGCGACTTGATCTCGCGGGTTTCGATCAAGATGTGCTGGTCTTCATCGGCGGTCTCGGCCACCTTGGCAAAAGCACTGCGCAATGCGTGGTCGGTCTTGGCGCTCAACGGCGTCAAGTAGGATTCGACCTGTTCCAGCGCCCGCTTGCGATAATCCAGCCCGGCATCGACGTTCAGGATATCGAGCTTGTCCTTCAGCAAGGCAATCGTGGGCAGCATGCGGTCGCGGTGCAAGCCGTCCGGATACAGTGCATCCGGCACGTAATTGGAGGTCATTACAAACGACACCCCGTTTTCAAACAGGGCTTTAAGCAGGTTGTACAGAATCATCGCGTCCGCGATATCGGACACGTGAAACTCATCGAAGCAGATCAACCGGTATTTTTTTGCGATCCGCCGCGCCACCTCGTCGAGCGGGTCGGCCACGCCTTTCAGATCGTCGAGTTGGCGATGTACGCCACGCATGAATTCATGAAAATGCAGACGGGTCTTGCGCACCACCGGCACGACTGAATAGAAACTGTCCATCAGGAACGATTTGCCGCGCCCGACGCCACCCCACAGGTAGACGCCACGCGGTACATCGGGCCGGTTGATCAGGCGCTTGAAGGTGCTCGAACGCCGGGCCTTGAACGCAACCCAATCGTCATAAGACTGCTGCAGACGCGCCACCGCCCGCAACTGCGCCGCATCGGACCGATAGTCGCGCGCAGCCAGCGCATGCTCGTAAAACTGTTGGACATTCATCTTGGTGAGTTCGATCCGCGTCTGGCGCGATTAACCAGCAAATCGCATGAGGCCGGGGATTGGCGGTGAATTACCGCCTGCCGGTCCCATCGCGTGCCGTCCGTGGCGGACGAGATGCATTGGAACCGGCAGGCGCGCGCCCCCTTAGAAGTTCAGGGAACGTTTGTCGACCGCCAGCGCGGCTTCCTTGGTGGCTTCGGACAGCGACGGATGGGCGTGACAGATCCGCGCGATGTCTTCCGACGAAGCGCGAAATTCCATTGCGACCACCGCTTCAGCGATCAGTTCGGACGCCATTGGGCCGACGATATGCACCCCCAGGATTTCATCGCTGTTGGCATCGGCCAAAAATTTGACCATGCCCGAGGTATCACCCAGCGCACGGGCACGACCGTTTGCCATGAACGGGAAAGTGCCGACCTTGTAGGCAACGCCCTGCTCTTTCAACTGCTGCTCGGTCTGGCCGACCCAGGAGATTTCGGGCGAGGTGTAAATCACCCATGGAATCGTGTTGAAGTTGACGTGACCATGCTGGCCGGCGATACGCTCGGCCACTGCAACGCCTTCTTCTTCCGCCTTGTGCGCCAGCATCGGGCCGCGCACCACGTCGCCGATCGCCCATACGTTCGGCAGATTGGTCTTGCAGTCGGCGTCGACCGCGACAAAGCCGCGCTCGTCAAGCTTCAGACCGACCGCTTCGCCGCTCAGGCCGATGGTGTTCGGCACCCGGCCAATCGATACGATCAGCTTGTCGAACACCGCTGTTTGCGCGGTGCCCTTGTCGTCGGTATACTCGACGGTAACGTCTTTCTTGCCTGCAGTGACGGCATTGATCTTGACGCCGAGACTGATCGCCAGACCCTGTTTAGTGAACAGCTTGTGCGCTTCTTTGGCGATCTGCTGATCGACCGCACCGAGGAATACCGGCAAGGCTTCCAACACGATGACATCGGCGCCGAGACGACGCCAGACGCTACCCATTTCCAGACCGATGACGCCGGCACCGATCACGCCCAGCTTCTTCGGCACCGCGCCGACCGCCAGCGCGCCGTCGTTCGACAGAATCAGCTTTTCATCGAAGTCGGCGCCAGGCAGCGGGCGTGCATTCGAGCCGGTCGCGACGATCACGTGCTTGGCGCCGATGGTGTCTTCGGCCGCACCTGTCACCTTGATCTGGTAGCCATTCGCATCGGCGGCGGCAAACGAGCCGCGGCCATGGAAAAAGCTGACCTTGTTTTTCTTGAACAAATACAGCACGCCGTCATTGTTCTGCTTGACGATGTTGGCCTTGCGTTTCTGCATCTGGTCCAGATTCAGGCTCAAGCCCTTCACATCGATACCGTGTTCGGCGAACGTATGGCCGGCGTGTTCGTAATGCTCGGACGATTGCAGCAATGCCTTGGACGGGATGCAACCGATGTTGGTGCAGGTGCCGCCCAATGCCGGGCCGCCCTTGCCATCTTTCCATTCATCGATACAGGCTACCGAGAAGCCCAACTGTGCGGCGCGGATCGCGGCGACATATCCGCCGGGACCACCGCCGATGACGACCACATCAAAATTTTTCGACATATCTAACCTATTTGACTATTCGGAACACACCGCCTAGGAGGCTGTCGGACTTACGGAATCGAAGCGAAAACACGCTGAACGAGGACAGATTTTGCCGGATTTGCAGTGTCAATAGCGAGCTATTGACCAAAAAGCCGGTGACACTGTACCGTTCAGAGACTTTAGCAGCCGATTCTCCGGGGGCGCCGAGCCGTAAGTCCGACAGCTTCCTAAGCCGCCGCGACTGGGCGCGGGGCCATCGACGGTGCGACTTGCTTGTTACAGATCGAGCAACAGGCGCGCCGGATCTTCCAGCGCTTCCTTCATCGCCACCAGGCCGAGCACCGCTTCGCGGCCGTCGATGATGCGGTGGTCGTAGGACATGGCGAGGTAGTTCATCGGGCGGATCACGATCTGGCCGTTTTCAACCACTGCGCGGTCCTTGGTCGCATGCACGCCCAGGATCGCTGCTTGCGGCGGATTGATGATCGGCGTCGACAGCATCGAACCGAAGGTGCCGCCGTTCGAGATCGAGAACGTGCCGCCAGTCAGGTCGTCCAGCGTCAGCTTGCCTTCTTTGGCCTTGGCGCCGAATTCGCCGATTTTCTTTTCGATCTCGGCGATCGACATTTGATCGGCATTACGCAGAATCGGCACCACCAGGCCGCGTGGCGAACCAACCGCGATACCGATGTCGAAGTAGCCGTGGTAGACGATGTCGTTACCGTCGACCGACGCATTGATGATCGGATACTTTTTCAAAGCCGCGACTGCAGCCTTCACGAAGAAGGACATGAAGCCGAGCTTGACGCCATGCTCTTTTTCAAATTTATCCTTGTACTTGGTACGCAGGTCCATGACCGGCTGCATATTGACTTCATTGAAGGTGGTCAGGATCGCGTTGGTCGATTGCGATTGCAGCAGACGTTCGGCGATACGGGCGCGCAGACGGCTCATCGGCACCCGCTCTTCCGGACGATCGCCGAGATTCGGCGCAGCTGGCGCGGCTGGGGCGGCTACTAGCTGTAGTGTCGGCTTGGCTGCCGGTGCTGCCAGCGGAGCGACCGCCGGTGCGGCTTTGCCCTGCAGCGCATTGATCACGTCGCCCTTGATGACGCGGCCGTCGCGGCCGGTACCGCTGACCTGAGCGGCTGACATGTTGTTCTCGGCCAGCATCTTGGCTGCGGCCGGCATTGCCACGCCGGCAGGGCCAGCAACGGCGGCAGCCGGTGCCGCGGCAGCCGGCGCGGCCGCTTGCGCCGCCGGTACGCTCGACACTTCCATCGGGCTGACCTTGGCCGCGCCTTCGGTGTCGATGACCGCAATCACCTCGCCGGCCACGACCATGCCGCCATCGCTCTTGAGAATTTGGGTAATCACGCCCGCGCTCGGCGCCGGCAATTCGAGCACGACCTTGTCGGTTTCGATATCGATCAGGTTTTCATCGCGCTCAACGGCTTCGCCGATTTTTTTATGCCATTGCAACAGGGTCGCTTCCGCGACGGATTCCGACAGCTGCGGAACTTTGACTTCAATAATTGCCATGTAACTCTCCGTTTCGGGTGGTTCGAGCGGCGCACCAGCTTCTGGTGCGCCGTCGGGTCTTTATTTGGTTAGGACAAAACCTTTGAGTTTTGAAAACGCGGTTTCGATCAACGCCTTCTGCTGCGCGTAGTGCTTATCGTAGTAGCCTACCGCCGGTGATGCGCTGGCTGGTCGTCCGGAGTACGCGAGCTTCTGGCCGTCTTCGAGGTTCTCAAAAATATTGTGCTGAATCTGGAACCATGGGCCCTGATTCTGCGGCTCGTCCTGGGTCCAGATCAATTCCGCCAGATTCGGGAATTTCTTCAGCTCGCCAGCGAACGCCTTGTGCGGGAATGGATACAACTGCTCGACCCGAATGATCGCGACATCGCTTTGAGCGCGCTCCTTGCGCGCATTGACCAGATCGTAGTAAATCTTGCCGGAGCAGGCCAGCACGCGCTTGACCTTCTTCGGATCGATTTTCTCATCGACTTCGCCGATCACGGTCTGGAAAGAACCCTTGGCCAGTTCCGACAGCAGCGAGCCGGCATCCTTGTTGCGCAGTAGCGACTTCGGCGTCAGAATCACCAGCGGCTTGCGGAACATGCGAATCATCTGGCGCCGCAGCAGATGGAATATCTGCGCGGCGTTAGTCGGCTGTACCACCTGCATGTTGTTGTCCGCGCACAACTGTAGGAAGCGCTCTGGGCGTGCCGATGAGTGTTCCGGCCCTTGGCCTTCATAACCGTGCGGCAGCATCATCACGAGGCCCGAGGCGCGGCCCCATTTGACTTCGCCCGAGCTGATGAACTGGTCGATCACGACCTGCGCACCGTTGGCGAAATCGCCGAATTGCGCTTCCCAGATGGTCAGGGTGTTAGGCTCGGCCGTTGAATAACCGTATTCGAATGCCAGCACCGCCTCTTCAGACAACACCGAGTCGATGATCCTAAACGGCGCTTGCTTGTCAGACACGTTCTGCAGCGGGATATACGTTCCGGCATCCCAGCGCTCACGGTTTTGATCATGCAGCACGGCATGCCGATGGACGAAAGTGCCGCGCCCGGCATCCTGACCGGTGATGCGGATCGCGTAACCGGACGACAGCAGCGACGCGTACGCCATATGCTCGCCCATGCCCCAGTCCAGATTCGATTCACCGCGGCCCATTGCGGCACGGTCCGCCAGCACTTTTTCGACCAGTGCATGCACCTTGAAATTTTCCGGTACGGTCGTGATGCTGCCGGCCAGACGCTTCAACTCGGTCATTGGCACCGCTGTATCGGCGGCGTCGGTCCATTTGCGATTCAGGAAAGGCAGCCAATCAACCGCGTACTTGTTCTTGAAGTCGGAGATGACTGGATCAACCGTATGCTTGCCGGCATCCATCGCGGCGCGGAACGCCTTCACCATTTCATCGCCAGCCGTGGCCGCGATCGTGCCTTGTGCCGCCAGCTTGTCGGCATACAGCTTGCGGGTGCCCGGATGCTGGGCGATCTTCTTGTACATCAGCGGCTGGGTCAGCGCCGGCGTATCCTGCTCGTTGTGGCCCAGTTTGCGATAACAGATGATGTCGACCACCACATCTTTCTTGAACTGAAGGCGGTAATCGAGTGCAATTTGGGTCGCCAGCACGACTGCTTCCGGATCATCGCCGTTGACATGCAGCACCGGTGCTTCGATCATCTTGACCACGTCCGAGCAGTACAAGGTCGAGCGCGAATCGCGCGGATCGGAAGTGGTAAAGCCGATCTGGTTGTTGATCACGATATGCATCGTACCGCCGGTACCATAACCGCGTGTTTGCGCCAGATTCAGGGTCTCCATCACCACGCCCTGCCCTGCAAATGCGGCATCGCCATGCACCAGGATCGGCAGCACTTGCGCGCCATCCTTGTCACCGCGCCGTTCCATGCGGGCCTTGACCGAACCTTCCACCACCGGATTGACGATTTCAAGGTGGGACGGGTTGAATGCCAGCGACAGATGCACTGGACCACCGGCGGTCGAAATATCGCTTGAGAAACCCTGGTGATACTTGACGTCGCCGGCCGGCAGATCATCACCGTGCTTGCCTTCGAATTCTTCGAACAGGTCCTGCGGCGTCTTGCCAAGCGTATTGACCAGCACGTTCAGACGGCCGCGATGCGCCATGCCGATCACGATTTCCTGCACGCCATGCTCACCGGCACGTTGAATGGTTTCATCCATCGAGGCGATAAAACTTTCACTGCCTTCCAGAGAAAAACGCTTCTGTCCGACGTATCTGGTATGCAGATAGCGCTCGAGACCCTCGGCCGCAGTCAGGCGATCGAGGATATGGGTTTTCTTTTCGGCGCTAAAATTTGGGGTGGAACGGATCGATTCCAGTTTTTCCTGCAACCAGCGCTTTTCGGTCGGGTCGCTGATGTACATGAATTCGGCACCGATCGCGCGGCAATAGGTATCGCGCAGCGCGTTCAGCAAATCGCGCAGGGTTGCTGTTTCCGCGCCGAAATAGGTATTGCTGATATTGAACACGGTTTCCATATCGGCATCGCTGAAGCCGTAAAAACCGGGCTCCAGTTCAGGAAGGCTGGGACGTTCCTGGCGCTGCAGTGGATCGAGGTTGGCCCAATGGCTGCCGAGGAAACGGTAGGCAGCGATCAGTTGTGTCACGGCAACGCGCTTGCGCCCCATCTCGACATCGCCGGATGCGGTTACGGTGCGGATTGGGCCCTGTTTGGCGCGCTCGGCGAACGAGGCGATGACGGAAGCGTGGGCGACGTCCGGCTTGTTCGAGCCATCGACGGCAGGAACGTTTTGCATCGCGTCAAAATAGGCGCGCCAGTTGTCGGGAACCGAGCCGGGATTGTCGAGGTAAGACTCGTACAGTTCTTCAACGTACGGTGCATTACCCCCAAACAGATAAGAGTTGGCGCTGTATTCTTGCATCATTTTTGCTCACCTTTCTTCGCGTTTCGCGAGATTAGCGGGTTAATCTAACCTTCCGCGACACGGCCTGACCGGTTAGCGGATTGCACATCAAGTTGTGGGGAAGGACTCAAAGACCTGTGTATCTATGTATTACCTTGGTGCGGTAGCATAGCATACCTGGCTAGGGTAATCGAACTGATTTCGATCACACTTGCACCACGCGATCGGAGAAACAGATCAAAAAAAAAGCGAGCCGTCCAGGCTCGCTTGCATTGTTACTCTCGATTATTTCCGGTCTTTCATCGGAGGCACGGCGCGGGTTGGTGACCCAACGAACAACTGGCGCGGCCGACCGATTTTTTGTTCCGGATCTGAAATCATTTCATTCCACTGGGCGATCCAGCCGACGGTACGGGCCATCGCGAAGATACCGGTGAACAGCGATACCGGGATGCCAAGCGCGGACTGCACGATGCCGGAATAAAAGTCGACGTTCGGGTACAACTTGCGCGATACGAAGTACTCATCTTCCAGCGCAATCTTCTCCAATGCCATCGCCAGCTTGAACAGCGGATCGTCCTGCAGGCCCAACTCGTCCAGCACTTCATAGCAGGTTTCGCGCATCAGCTTGGCGCGCGGGTCGAAGTTCTTGTAGACGCGATGACCGAAGCCCATCAGCTTGACGCCGGAGTTCTTGTCTTTCACTTTCGCGATGAACTCAGGAATCTTGTCGACGCTGCCGATTTCCTTGAGCATGTTCAGTGCCGCTTCATTGGCGCCACCGTGGGCCGGCCCCCACAGGCAAGCGATACCGGCAGCGATACAGGCGAACGGATTGGCACCGGACGAGCCAGCCAGGCGCACGGTCGAGGTCGACGCGTTCTGCTCGTGATCGGCATGCAGGATCAGGATGCGGTCAAGTGCGCGCACCAGCACGTCGTTGACCTTGTACTCTTCGCACGGATTCGAGAACATCATGCGCATGAAGTTGGCGCTGTACGACAGATCGTTGCGCGGGTACACGAAAGGCTGGCCGAGGTTGTACTTGTAGGCCATTGCGACCAGCGTCGGCAATTTCGCGATCAACCGGATTGCCGATACCTCGCGGTGATGCGGGTCGGTAATATCGAGCGAATCATGGTAGAACGACGACAGCGCGCCGACCGTGCCGACCAGCACCGCCATCGGATGCGCGTCGCGACGGAAGCCGCGGAAGAAGAATTGCATTTGCTCATGCACCATCGTGTGCTGGGTCACAGTCGTCACGAAGGTGTCTTTTTGCGTCTTGTTCGGCAATTCGCCGTTCAACAGCAGGTAGCAGGTTTCTAGAAAATCGCAATTGACTGCCAAATCTTCGATCGGATAACCGCGATACAGCAGTTCACCCTTGTCGCCATCGATATAGGTGATCGACGAGTTACAAGCCGCGGTCGACATGAATCCCGGATCGTAGGTGAACTTGCCGGTAGCGCCGTACAGCTTGCGAATGTCAATGACGTCCGGACCCACCGTGCCTTTGTAAATCGGGAATTCGACTGAGGGTGTGCCATCGGAAAATGACAGCGTGGCTTTTGTTTCAGAGTTGTTCATGACTCTTCCTTCTTCGGAGGGGTGAGGCGAAAGTTAAAATGCAATCAGAAAGTCAACAAGCGTGGCCGCGGCCCCATCAATCGGTATCAATGCACAGGTTTCAGGATCACGCCGTTCGCAATCGCGCCAGTAGCGCATGCACCTGGGGCAGGTCGAGTTCCCCATCCGGTTCGATGCGCGCCAGTATCAAATCCATCAACTGGTTATCGCTCAGGTCCAGCAAACGCGTCAGCGCGTCCACGTCAGCGTCATTCAGGCTGGTTTCGTGCACATCCAGAAACCGGGTCAGGATCAGATCGTTTTCCAGCAAACCCCGGCGTGCTCGCCAGCGCAGGCGGGCACGGTTGGCAGGATCGGCTTGATGAATGATGGACATAAATAATGAAATAATGCCAATGAAGTAATGCCAATGAATACAAGGCCAGTGGAAATAAAGCCAATGCCACAGATTCATGCGCTTATTTCATGCGGCTCTCCATGCATTGTAGACTGGAGAGTCGCATGAAATAAGGCGGAAGTCGTTCGCTTCCGCCGAGGCAACACTACACGGTCCGACGGATCATCAGTTCCTTGATCTTGCCGATGGCCTTGTTCGGGTTCAATCCTTTTGGGCAAACATCGACGCAATTCATGATCGAATGGCAGCGGAACAGCCGGTATGGATCTTCCAGATTATCGAGTCGCTCGCCGGTCGCCTGGTCGCGGCTGTCGGCGATGAAGCGGTAAGCCTGCAGCAAACCGGCCGGGCCGACGAACTTGTCCGGGTTCCACCAGAACGATGGGCAGGAAGTCGAGCAGCACGCGCACAGGATACACTCATACAAACCATCCAGCTCTTCGCGTTCGGCCGGCGATTGCAGCCGCTCTTTTTCCGGCGGAATGCTGTCGTTGATCAGGAACGGCTTGATCGAATCGTATTGCTTGAAGAATTGCGTCATGTCGACGATCAGGTCGCGAATCACCGGCAAGCCCGGCAACGGCCGCAGCACGATCGGCTGGGTCAGTTCATTCAGGTTGGTAGTGCAGGCCAGACCGTTCTTGCCATTGATGTTCATCGCGTCGGAACCGCACACGCCTTCGCGGCAGGAGCGGCGCAAGGCCAGCGAATCGTCGACATCGGCCTTGATGCGCTGCAAGGCGTCGAGCAACATCTTGTCGGTGTCCTGCAGTTCAACTGTCAGGTCCTGCATGTAGGGCTTGGCGTCCTTGTCCGGATCGTAGCGGTAGATTTGAAATTTGAGAGTACGTGGCATGTTCTTACCTTAGAAAGTACGGGCTTTAGGCTTGAAGGTTTCGACAGTCAACGGCTTGGTGTTGACCGGCTTGTAGTCGAGGCGGTTGCCTTCCGAGAACCACAGCGTATGCTTCATCCAGTTTTCGTCGTCACGCTTTTCATAGTCGCGATGCGCATGCGCGCCACGCGATTCCTTGCGGGCGACAGCCGACGTGATGGTCGCCTTGGCGGTCTCGATCAGGTTATCCAGTTCCAGTGCCTCTACCCGCGCGGTGTTGAACACCTTGGACTTGTCCTTGAACGACACATGCTTGCGACGCTCGTCCAGTTCCATGATCTTCCGGGCTCCGGTCTGCAGCAATTCGTCGGTGCGGAACACGCCGCAATACTGCTGCATGGTGGAACGAATCGCGTTGGCGACGTCCTGTACGCGCTCGGAACCGGTGCTCGATTCGAGCTTGGCCAGGCGCGACAGCGCGACATCGGCGGCATCGGCAGGCAACGGCTTGTGGCTGCGCATCTTCAGGTTGCTGGTGACGATGTGGTTGCCGGCCGCCCGGCCGAACACCAGCAGGTCCAACAACGAGTTGGTACCAAGACGATTGGCACCATGCACCGAGACGCAAGCGCATTCGCCGATGGCGTACATGCCGTTGACGATTTGATTCTGGAGACCATCCTTCGGCGCCACCACCTGACCGTGGATATTGGTCGAAATACCGCCCATCTGATAGTGGATGGTCGGTACCACAGGGATCGGTTCCTTGGTCGCGTCGACGTTGGCGAACTTGTGGCCGATTTCAAGAATCGACGGCAGACGTTTCTTGATGGTATCGGCGCCGATATGACGCAGGTCCAGCAGGACGTGATCCTTGTTCGGGCCGCAACCGCGGCCTTCCTTGATTTCCTGGTCCATCGAGCGCGATACGAAGTCGCGCGGCGCCAGATCCTTCAGGGTCGGCGCATAACGCTCCATGAAGCGCTCGCCATTGGAGTTGATCAGAATACCGCCCTCACCGCGCACACCTTCGGTGATCAGCACGCCGGCGCCGGATACGCCGGTCGGGTGGAACTGCCAGAATTCCATATCCTGCAGCGGCAGGCCGGCACGCGCCGCCATGCCCATGCCGTCGCCGGTATTGATGAAGGCATTGGTCGATGCGGCAAAGATGCGCCCTGCACCGCCGGTGGCGAACAAGGTGGTCTTCGCTTCCAGCATCATCACTTCGCCGGTTTCCATTTCCAGCGCGACGACGCCGAGGATGTCGCCATCCTGATCGCGAATCAGGTCGATCGCCATCCATTCGACGAAGAAATGGGTCTTGGCGCGCACATTGCGCTGATACAGCGTATGCAGCAGTGCATGGCCGGTACGGTCAGCCGCGGCGCAGGCGCGCTGCACCGGTTTTTCGCCGAAATTGGCGGTGTGGCCGCCGAACGGACGCTGGTAAATCGTGCCGTCAGGGTTGCGGTCAAACGGCATGCCGAAGTGTTCGAGCTCGTACACGACTTTCGGCGCTTCGCGGCACATGTATTCGATTGCGTCCTGATCACCCAGATAGTCACCGCCCTTGACGGTGTCGAACATGTGCCAGAACCAGTTGTCTTCCGACATGTTGCCGAGCGATGCGCCGATGCCGCCTTGCGCCGCAACGGTATGCGAGCGGGTCGGGAACACTTTCGACAGTACGGCGACGTTTAGACCGGCCTCAGCCAATTGCAGCGAGGCACGCATGCCGGAACCGCCGGCGCCAACGATCACCGCGTCGAAGCGACGGGAAGGAATTGTGGATTTGATTGCAGCCACGTTTACACTCTCCACAAAATCTGTACCGCCCATCCGGCACATGCGATCAGCCACAAAATTGTGGCAACTTGCAATGCCAGCCGGACCGATACCGACTTGACATAGTCCATCCAGATATCGCGCACGCCAACCCAGGCGTGGTAGAACAAGGCGACGAAGACCACGAAGGTCATGATCTTGAACCATTGCTGCGCGAACAGCCCGGCCCAGCCGTCATAGCTGAAATTGCTGCCGGTCAAAAATGCGATAAGGAGAACGATCGTATACAGCGCCATCACGATCGCCGTGATGCGCTGCGCCAGCCAGTCCTTGAGGCCGTAATGGGCGCCGACGACCAGGCGCTTGGGGCCGATATTGTTATTTGTCATTCAGTACGCTCCGATTAATTTCAACCCGACCAGCGCTGTCAGCACCAGGCTGACGGCCAGCACCACGACCGACGATTGACGCGCGGAGTCCTTGTCGAGACCGATATGCAGGTCCATCACGAGGTGGCGCACGCCGGCGCAGAAATGCTGCAGATAGGACCAGCTCAGCGCCAGGATGACCAGCTTGACGAACCAGCCGGAGGTAAGAATCCTGAAATACTCGAACGTACTTTCGGAGGTCAGGCTCCGGTCCAGCAGGAACAGGATGAATGGCAACAACAGGAACATGAACAGGCCACTGATGCGATGCAGAATCGACACCAGACCCGCCAGTGGCAGCCGATAATGCGCCAGTTGCGTAACGTGAATGTTGCGGAACTGCGGCCGGTCGCTCTTGGCAACTTCTTTTACGGCTTCAGACATAACAGGAACTCCCCAGTCTAACTAAAATAAATCATGCAATTTTCGCCGATTTTTGTGCGGCACAGCCAATAATTGTGCAGTGTAAACAATCAGTCAGGCCCACATTGTATAGGACTTGCCCCATATCCATGGCTCGCTTCAGCTCAACTCATTCTGATAATGATGCTGTGCGGTCAGATACAGGCCGCGCCTTAATTCGACCGGCTTGTCACCATAGGTAAACGACACCCGCTCGACACTCAGCAGCGGCGTACCGGGCGCGATGCCGAGCAATTGGGCCGCCTCGGCGTCGGCGCTCAGCGCCCGGATCGCTTCGGTCGCGCGGATCATGCGCGTCCCGAACTCTGTTTCAAACAGGCCATACATCGGCCCCTTGTAGTCGTTCAGCCGCTCGGCGGTCAGACCCTTGAAGATCGCGCCCGGCAGCCACAACTCTTCGAGAATCGTCGGTGCGCCGTCAAACGACTGGACGCGCTTGATGAACACGACGGAGTCGGCGGATTTGATGTCGAGCGTGCGCGCGACCTCGGCCGGCGCGCGCAAGCGCTTGACTTCGATGATTTTATTGGCAGGATTGTGCGGCTCGCCCTCGTCAGGCACCAGGCGCAGGAAACGGAATTGGGCACGCTCTTCGTGATGCGTCGCAACAAAGGTGCCCTTGCCCTGGCGCCGCACCACCAGGTTCTCTGCGGACAGCTCGTCGATCGCCTTGCGCACGGTGCCCTGGCTGACCTTGAAGCGGCCCGCCAGTTCGACTTCGCTTGGAATCATTTCGCCCGGCTTCCACTCGCCAGATTGCAGGCTCTGCGTTATGAGCACCTTGATTTGCTGATACAACGGGCTAAATGTCGGCGAGGCGCCAGCGACGGACGCTGCCCCACCCGCGGCGGAGGTACCATTGTTGACCAGATTGGGCAGGACAGAACTCATAGCTGCGATTTCACCACAAAACACCCGTTGCCGTCTAGCAAAAAAGCGATTGGTTATATGTCTTATATAAGACATAAGATAGTCATTGACAGGGCGATCCGGCCCGCCTACACTCGCGAACAACATTCACACTTGGCGCACTCTTCAGTTTAGCAGTCGCGTGCCGCAGCGATCAGGCTGACTTGACCGCGGTTCAAAGGTATCATTACAGGTTATCAGAACAGACATTCGTTAAGTTCCGAGATCGTTTTCATTTCACTTTGGAGATTCAACATGGCTAAAGCACCAATGCGTGTTGCCGTCACCGGCGCCGCCGGCCAGATCGGCTATTCCCTGCTGTTCCGCATCGCCAATGGCGACATGCTCGGCAAAGACCAGCCGATCATCCTGCAATTGCTCGAAATTCCCGATGAAAAAGCCCAGAAGGCGCTGAAGGGCGTGATGATGGAGATCGACGACTGCGCATTCCCGCTGCTGGCCGGCATGAGCGCCCACAGCGATCCAATGACCGCATTCAAGGATATCGACGTTGCATTGCTGGTCGGTGCCCGTCCGCGCGGCCCTGGCATGGAGCGCAAGGATCTGCTGGAAGCCAATGCACAGATTTTCACGGTGCAAGGCAAGGCGCTCGATGCGGTTGCATCGCGCAATGTCAAGGTACTGGTAGTCGGCAATCCTGCCAACACCAACGCCTACATCGCCATGAAATCGGCACCAAACCTGCCGGCCAAGAACTTTACCGCGATGCTGCGTCTGGACCACAACCGCGCACTGTCGCAAATCGCCGCCAAGACCGGCAAGCCGGTGACTGCGATCGAAAAACTGTACGTCTGGGGCAATCACTCGCCGACCATGTACGCCGACTACCGCTATGCAACCATCGACGGCAAATCGGTCAAGGACATGATCAACGACGACGCATGGAACAAAGACGTATTCCTGCCGACCGTCGGCAAGCGCGGCGCCGCCATTATCGATGCGCGCGGCCTGTCGTCGGCTGCTTCGGCAGCCAATGCCGCGATCGATCATGTGCATGACTGGCTGCTCGGCACCAACGGCAAGTGGACCACGATGGGGATCCCGTCCGACGGCTCCTACAGCATTCCAAAAGACACGATGTTCGGCTTCCCGGTCACCACCGAGAATGGCGAGTACAAGATCGTCCAGGGTCTGGAAATCGACGCGTTCTCGCAAGAGCGTATCAATATCACCCTGAACGAGTTGTCGGAAGAGCGTGAAGGCGTAAAACACCTGGTCGGCTAAGGCGACCGACGGCAGCAAGACGCTGTAACCAGGTCGGGCCGGCGGCGCTATTATTCTCAGCGCCGCCGGCCTACATAATCGCCCGCAACTCGGCAACTCTTTCAGCACCCAATACGCAACATTCACGCACCAATCACGTACCAATCACGTACCAAACGCATCAATGCATCCCACCGAGGTCTTATTCCAGGGCACGCAGTTTCCGGTTAGTTTACCGGTCTGCGATCATTACGCCGGCTCTGACAAGCTGATGCGTAAATCGATGGCCTTGCAACAAAAGCTTGGCCCGGTCTTCGACATCACCTTCGACTGCGAAGATGGCGCCGCCGCCGGCAACGAGCAACGCCACGCACAATTGGTGGCAGAGCTGATCAACAGCCCCGACAACCATTTCGACCGGATCGGCGTGCGAGTCCACGACGTCGCCAGCCCATTCTTCGAACAGGATGTCACCCTGATCTGCCAGTCGGCAGCGATCCGCCTCGCCTATGTCGTCCTGCCCAAAGTTGACGGCGTCGCGCAAACCAGGGACGCGATCGACCGCATCAACCGCCACAGCGCAAGTCGCAAGCTACCGATCCACGTGCTGATCGAAACCCATGGCGCACTGCGCGATGTGGATGCGATCGCGGCACTGGACCAGGTCGAATGCC
The DNA here is from genome assembly GCF_042646465.1 of Pseudundibacterium arcticum. Lineage (NCBI taxonomy): Bacteria > Pseudomonadati > Pseudomonadota > Betaproteobacteria > Burkholderiales > Oxalobacteraceae > Pseudundibacterium > Pseudundibacterium arcticum. The sequence goes on along the minus strand of NZ_JBHRTP010000051.1, from coordinate 52,683 downwards.
TGTCGTTCGGCATCATGGATTTTGTCTCTGCCCACTACGGCGCGATTCCGGCCAATGCCATGCGCAGCCCCGGCCAGTTCACGCATCCACTGGTGACGCGCGCCAAACTGGAGATTGCGGCCGCCTGCCACGCGCACGGCAAGGTGCCGTCGCATAACGTGACGACCGACATCGGGGACAGCGCTGTGGTCGCCAACGACGCACTGCGGGCGGCGACCGAGTTCGGTTACACCAGGATGTGGAGCATCCATCCCGATCAAATACAGCCGATCATCAAAGCCTTTGCGCCACAAAGTGCGGAAGTCGATGAAGCCGCCCATATCCTGACCGAGGCGCAAGCGGTACAGTGGGCACCGATCCAGCGCAACGGCAGCTTGCATGATCGCGCCAGCTATCGCTATTATTGGACAGTTTTGCAGCGCGCCAAGGCCAGTGGCCTGGCATTGCCGGAATCGGCGGCATCCCTGTTATGACTGACCCAATGCTGACTGATCGAATGACGAACCACCCAAAGCTGAATTACCCAAAGCTGAATTACCCAAAGTCGGCCGTTAGTCCGGCGCACCGACATCAACACCTTCAATCATAGTCCAACGGAGACCAATCCCATGTTCAAATCCCTATCCCTGTCTGTCCTGATCGCCGCCAGCATCGCCGTGTGCGCGCAACCGGCAGTCGCAGCCGAACCAGCCCAAGCCAAGAGCACCAAGAAGGCCGCGCACAAGACGCCGGCCAAGGCCGCACCGCATGAGCCGAACGAAGAAGAAGACGAGCCGGATACCAAAGGCAGCACCACCATCGATTACACCTGCGAGCTGGGCAATAGCCTGACCATTTTCCAGAATGCCGACGACGACAAGCACGTCGCACTGCGCTGGCACAAACGTATTCACCGTCTCACCCGCGTCGGCACCACCACCGGCGCCAATCGTTTTGAAAATCATCACTACGGCCTGGTCTGGATCGGCATTCCAGCCAAGGGCATGCTGCTCGACTCGAAACAAGGGCACCAGCTGGCCAACGATTGCAAGACCGCCGAACAGATGAAAGCAGGATCCTGAGCGGCTACCGACTTACCGGTATCCCGATCCGCCATGCAAGAGAACTGATGTAATTTTTTTATCCGCTGCCAAGAAAACCAAGGAGAGGCCATGTCCCGCAACACATTGAACACACTGAAGGACTTCAAGCTTTCAGATACCAGGAAGGGCAAGTTCTACTCGCTGCCCGCGCTGGAAAAAACGCTAGGCGTCAACGTCTCGCGCCTGCCGGTGTCGATCCGTATCGTGCTCGAATCGGTACTGCGCAATTGCGACGGCAAGAAAGTCACCGAAGAGCATGTCAGGCAGCTCGCGAACTGGAGCCCGTGCGCCGATCGCGTCGATGAAATCCCGTTCGTGGTGGCGCGCGTGGTATTGCAGGACTTCACCGGGGTGCCGCTGCTGGCGGATCTGGCGGCGATGCGCAATGTTGCGTCCAAAATGGGTAAGAACCCGAAAAATATCGAGCCGCTGGTGCCGGTCGATCTGGTGGTTGACCACTCGATCCAGATCGACCATTTCCGCGAGAAAAAAGCGCTCGACCTGAACATGAAACTGGAATTTTCGCGCAATAACGAGCGCTACCAGTTCATGAAATGGGGCATGCAGGCGTTTGACACCTTCGGCGTCGTGCCGCCGGGCTTCGGCATCGTGCACCAGGTCAATCTGGAATACCTGGCGCGCGGCGTGCACAAGGCTGCCTCCAAGAAAGGCGACATCTACTACCCTGACACGCTGGTCGGTACCGACTCGCACACCACCATGATCAACGGTATCGGCGTGGTCGGCTGGGGCGTCGGCGGCATCGAAGCCGAAGCCGGCATGCTGGGTCAGCCGGTCTACTTCCTGACACCGGACGTGGTCGGCGTCAACCTGACCGGGGCGTTGCGCGAAGGCGTGACCGCGACCGATCTGGTATTGACGATCACCGAAATGCTGCGCAAGGAAAAAGTAGTCGGCAAGTTCGTTGAATTCTTCGGTGAAGGCACCGAATCGTTGTCGCTGACCGACCGCGCCACGATCGCCAACATGGCACCGGAATACGGCGCCACCATGGGCTTTTTCCCGGTCGATGAAGCCACCATCGACTACCTCAAGGGCACCGGCCGCAGCAAGGCCGAAATCACCGCCTTCGAAACCTATTTCAAGGCGCAAAAGCTGTTCGGCATCCCGAAATCGGGCGACATCGATTACACCAAGGTGGTGGCACTCGACCTTGGCAGCGTCGCACCGTCGCTGGCCGGTCCGAAGCGTCCGCAGGACCGGATTGAAATCGGTCACGTCAAGGCCAATTTCGCCGAGCTGTTCGCCAAGCCGACCTCGGAAAACGGCTTCAACAAAAAGCCGGAAGATCTCGATGCGGTCTACCAAAATGCCGATGGCGTCTCGGTCAGGAACGGCGACGTCCTGATCGCCGCGATCACCTCCTGCACCAACACCTCCAACCCGAGTGTGATGCTGGCCGCCGGCCTGCTGGCCAAGAAAGCGGTCGAAGCCGGTCTCAAGGTATCGCCGCACATCAAGACCTCGCTGGCGCCGGGATCGCGCGTCGTGACCGAGTACCTCGAAGCAGCGGGTCTCCTGCCCTACCTCGAGAAACTCGGCTTCGGCGTCACCGCCTACGGCTGCACCACCTGTATCGGCAATGCCGGCGACCTGACGCCGGCGATGAATGAAGCGATCACCAAGAACGACATCGTGGCCTCGGCCGTGCTGTCGGGCAATCGCAACTTCGAAGCGCGTATCCATCCGAACATCCGCTCCAACTTCCTGGCATCGCCACCGCTGGTGGTCGCCTATGCGATCGCCGGCAACATGACCAAGGATCTGATGACCGAGCCGGTGGGCCGCGTCAAGGGCAAGGACATTTTCCTCGGCGACATCTGGCCGACCAGCAAGGAAATCGGCAAGCTGATGAAGCATGCGTTGAATGCCAAGACCTTCAAGGATAACTACGCGGACGTCAAAGGCGATCCGGGCAAGCTGTGGGAAAAGGTGACCAGCGTCTCGGGCCAGGTCTACAACTGGCCAGCGTCGACCTACATCGCCGAGCCGCCATTCTTTGACGGCTTCACGATGCAGCCGAAACCACCCGCCACCGGTATCGTCGCTGCGCGCGCACTGGGCGTGTTCGGCGATTCGATCACCACCGACCACATCTCGCCGGCCGGTTCGATCAAGGAATCCAGCCCGGCCGGTAAATGGCTGACTGAAAACGGCGTGCTGAAGGCCGACTTCAACTCCTACGGCTCGCGCCGCGGCAATCACGAGATCATGATGCGCGGCACCTTTGCCAACGTGCGTATCAAGAACCGCATGATCCCGCTGACGGCCGACGGCTCCAGCGTCGAAGGCGGCATCACGATCCACCAGCCGTCCGGCGAAGAAATGTCGATCTATGACGCCGCGATGCGCTACGTCAACGATGGCGTGCCGACCATGGTATTCGGCGGCGAAGAGTACGGTACCGGCTCGTCGCGCGACTGGGCCGCCAAGGGTACCCAGTTGCTGGGCGTCAAGGCGGTGATCACCCGTTCGTTCGAACGCATCCACCGCTCCAATCTGGTCGGCATGGGCGTGTTGCCGCTGCAATTTCTTGGCGACGACAGCGTCGAGACGCTTGGCATCAAGGGTGATGAAACCTTCGACCTGAAAGGCATCGAGGGTGACATCAAGCCGCAGCAGGACGTCACGCTGGTGATTCATCGCAGCAACGGCCAAAGTCAGGAAGTCAAGCTCAAGCTGCGCATCGATACCCCGATCGAAGTCGACTACTACAAGCACGGCGGGATTCTGCCGTTCGTGCTGCGTCAGCTGCTCGCCGCCTGATGATCGCGCTGCTCGGGTGATCTGCCGCCGTGGCCTGGTTCGTCCACCTGGCGAACCAACGCGACGGTGGGCGGTCTACTGAGAAGGGCAATCGCAAGGGCAATCGAAACAAAAGCGCCGGATTCGTCCGGCGTTTTTTTTCGGGGGGAGCAACAACATGCGCACGTCGATGGTCGTGGTCGCGCTGCTGGCGCTGGCCGGATGGCTGTACTTCATGCTGGGTACCGATGAACGCGGCGACGAGCTAGCCAGCCCGGCCGACACCCACGCGGCCGGCAATCCCGCTGAGGCCGGTGCAGCGAGGTCTGGCGTACTGCCGAATGCACCGGTGCCAGATAGCGCGACCACGCAGTTGGCGACTGAGCCCGGTAGCAAGCCGGCGCCGATCCGGATGAGCACCACCGGCACGATCATCGGTTCTCGACGCGGCCGTGATGCGCAGCCCGCCCCGCACTAGCCGGGGTACCGCCAAGCTTGGCATAGCCGTTTCCAGACCACCGCGAACCTGCATAGTGCAAGACAGTACACGATACAACAACGTAATATACTATACCCTGTATTTTTAACTTCGCAATAAAATCAAGGGGATTGGCGCATTTTCCTAACATACTCCCTAATAATATCGTGTTCCGAGGTGCAGCCACGCATCACCAGGCGCCGAATTGGCGACCGTGCGACATTGCCAGCGGCACCCAATCACCGCTCCCGTTTGCAAATCCACTACAATAGCCATCCCCTGCCACCATTTCCCCACCATGCGTCGTCCATCCAAAACTGCTTCTCCAAAACTTTCTGCCGATAGCCAGCGTCTGGCTGCACTCGCACAGGCCACGATCCAGGCCGCCAGCCGCCTGGAAGAACGCAACTGGGAGCGCAGCCTCGACGCCGCCGTGCACAAGCTGCTGAAGGCTAATCATCAGGATGCGATCGACCATACGCTGGACCATCTGTTCGCGACCGATCTGGACGCCTACGATGCGTTGATGGAATCGGCCGAAGCCGTCAGTGAATCCTGCAGCATCGAACACGACGGCGCGGCCTATGACGCGCTGCTGATCGCCGCACCGGTGCTGGCATGGACCCGCTTTTCGATCGCGTCGGGCGCCATCCCGACCGACATGTTGCACACATTGTCGGCCCATTTGTCGGCGCATCTGCTGGCGCCCGGGACCCGACTGGCGATGGCGCCGCACCTGTTTTCGATCGACCAGCTGCCGCACAACCATGCCGAAGCCTTTGTGCTGACACAGCGGATGGCACAGACGGCACTGAAAGACGGAGTAGTGCGCGCCAGCGCCCATCCGGCACAAACCGTCCCCTTCCTGGCCGATACCCGCTATCTGCTGGCAGTGATCGCCGCGCCCGCCGGCACGCCGTTGTTCCGTTGGCAGGGCGTCACCAATCCGCTCGATGCCAACACCGAGCGCGATCACGCACTGCAGCAATGGCGCGACCAGGCCACACCCAATCTGGCAAAGTTACTGCCCGGTTGCGGTGTCGAACTGTTGTTGCCGGAGGCCTACTACGTCGCCTGTCGCGAGGCCGACAAGCAGATCCGCCCGGCGTCCATTCGCGCAGCAGTGCATTTCCTGACCCATACCCTGAGCGTTGCGCCGGTCGATTTGCGCGCCATCATCGGTGGTTTCGGCGATCCGGCAACGCAGGAGGGGATCGAGGAATACCGGATCGGCTTCACTTTGCGCCAAAGCGATACAGTCGCGTATGGCATCGTTTGGCCGCTGTATGGGCAGGAAGATGCCGAGGAAGAATTGCGCGCGATGGCAACCGTCGGCGCTGCAACGCCCGGCGCCGCCACGACCGCAATACCCGCCACACCGATCGAAGAAATCCTCGGGTTGTTACACGAGGCCGGTGTCGTGCATATCAAGAACCATCAGGAACGCTTCCCGATGGAGTTCTGCGATGACTGCGGCGCTCCGCTATTCGCAGATGCCGACGGCGAACTTGTGCACCCGGAGATGCCGGAAGATGCGCCCCCGGGCACGCAGCATTTCCATTGATTGTATGCGGCGCGGTGCAATCGTGGATCGTGCTACCTACCACCGGTAATAGCGTCGCCCCAGCGAACGCTGGGGCCCAGTGGCGTATTGCGCACCAAGAGTAAGTGAGCCGCAGCGCGCAACGCTGTCACCCCACAATCAAGCCAGCAATCGGGACAGCCCGATCAAACCTGCGATCACCACACCGAAAACGGGCGCGCGATCAGATTCGCGTTGTAATAACGCGGGTCGTCCGTCACTTCGTCACCGACCCAGTCCGGCCGCGCAAACGGCTGATCCTCCGCCGTCAATTCGATCTCTGCCAGCACCAGACCGGCATTCGCCCCCAGAAATTCATCGACCTCCCAGACCATGCCAGCATGCGCGATGCGACTCCGGTACTTTTCAATGATCGGCTGCTGACACAGCGTGTCCAGAAAAACCTGGGCATCAGCCAGCGGAATCGGATATTCCCATTCGCCGCGGCTGGCGCCGGTATTTCTGCCCTTGATCGTCAACATGGCCGACTCGCCCTCGATCCTGACCCGCACCACGCGCGCCGGATCGGATGACAGATAGCCCTGGCGCAGCAACACACGCTGCCCCAGCCCCCGCCACCCGTCACCGCGCAGCAGAAATTTGCGCTCGATCTCGACACCCATCCGCCCTCCTCCAGCTTATTTCCCGATCGCGCGCAAGATCGGCTGCAACACCGCCGCACCCAGCACCGCACTGCGAGCGCCGTCCCAGCCGACCTGCGCATCGGGCAGGTTGACGTTGTCCTTGAACGGCATTTCCAGCGTCAACGACACGCACTGGAAGGTGTGGCCGACATATTTTGATGCCAGTTTCAGCAAGTCCTCGTTGTACTTGCTGGCCGCATAGCCAACCTTGTCCTGGAAGTCCGGATTGGCCTGCTTGTAATCATCAATAAACCCCTGCTGCGCGGCCGCCTGTTGTGCGCTGAAGCCTGCCAGCATCTCACTGCCGGCCACAAACACATACGGCAAGGCCTCGTCGCCGTGGATGTCGAGAAACAGGTCGCAACCAGTTTCATGCATCTTGTGCTTGACCACGAACACCTCAGGGCTGGTCGCCAGGCTCGGCGCCATCCACTCGCGATTCAGGTTGGCGCCAGCTGCGTTGGTGCGCAGATTGCCGCGCACCGAGCCATCCGGATTCATGTTCGGCACGATATAGAACACCGCCTGCTCCAGCAGCCGGCGCGCGACCGGATTGGCGCGGTCCAGCAACGCCTCAAGCATGCCTTCGACATACCATTCGGCCATGGTCTCGCCCGGATGCTGGCGCGCGATGACCCAGATTTTCTTGTTCGCGGCCGGGTCGCCCACCACCACCACATTCATATCACGCCCATCGACCGTGCTGCCCAGGTCCTGCACCCGCGCCAGAGGTGATTCCTCGGCCCGCGCCAGCAGGCGCAGATGGCGCTCCCACGAGTACGGCTCGAAGTAGGCGTAATACACGCTGTCGCGCTCGGGCGTATGGGTGATGGTCATCACTTTGCCATCGAAGGCGGTCGGCACGCGGAACCAGTTCTCGCGGTCGTAACTGGCGGCCGCCTGATACGTGACCCACCCCTTCGGATAAGTCGCCTGCGCCGCGTTCAGAAAACGCATCGTGCAGGCTTGTCCGCGAGCACCCTGGAGGCGGAAATAAAACCACTGTGCGATATCGGCATGCGAATCCTTGCGCAGATTCAATTCAATATTGCTGGCACTCTCGGCACACTGGATCTCGATGGCACCGGCATCAAAGTTTTGGCTGATTTTAATTGTCATGAAAATTTTCTCGCAGTGCGCGGCAGGCGCTGCCGTTGGTGAAGTGGAGTGGAATCTTAGAAATTGCCCGTGCGGCCGCCGCGCCGTGAGCCCGGCTACATGCAGTCCGACCGCCCGGCAAACCGATCGCGCCATTTTCCCGGTTTTATGCCCTTTAGCAAAGCACCGGATAATTCAGGTGTAACACGCAGGCGACTTTAGCTTGGCACTGGAGAAAAATTGCCATTCAGCACAAGTTTACCGCCCAAATCGACGGTCGCTACTGCTATAATTATTAGCTCGTCGGGGCGTAGCGCAGCCTGGTAGCGTACTTGCATGGGGTGCAAGGGGTCGTGTGTTCGAATCACACCGTCCCGACCAATTAAATCAAACACTTAGGCCAATCTTCGGATTGGCCTTTTTGTTATCTGGTGGAGTTAGTCACCAGTTCAGGTACCATTTGGCGATCGTTGGACACTGTAACAAAGTTGGCCGACAGAATCGGAGGCAGACGATGGCAGATTCACCAAAGAAGTGGCAAACGTATGAAGAGGTCGCCGCTGAAATCCTTGGCCGTCTTAGGGGGGCACTTGGCCTTTCGGCAGTTGAAGCGAAACAATCTATTCCCGGTCTCTCAGGGGCAGAATGGGAGTTGGATGCGAAGGGCATCCAGAGCGGGTCGGAGGCATTTGTGATAGTCGAGTGTCGGCGTTATACGACTTCAAGAATCAAGCAAGAAGCCGTTGGTGCGCTCGCATTTCGCATTCAGGATACAGGTGCTGCGGGAGGGTTCATGGTTTCCCCCTTGGGATTGCAAGAGGGTGCTCAGAAAGTGGCGGCGTCAGCAAATATTCATTCAGTCATATTGAATGCTGAGGCAACGCCGCAGGAATTTGTTCTTTCATTCTTAGGGAACCTCTTCGTTAGTTTAACCGGCGTGGACATGCGTGGGGAAGTTGGAAAAATGACCCCTGTCGTAGAAAACAATGTTGCCGGCAAAGGTCGAGATTGAAGGTGTCGGCTCCACGCGTTGTAAACGGACGATGAGCTTCCTCGCTTCGCTCTGTCGGGTGTCCGCCGCCGGTATTTCGCGGATTTTATTTTCGCGTTTCCGGGGCGGCGGATAAACGCTATTCGTTAGAGGATATATGTCGAAGCGAGCTCTAATCCGCAAAGAAATCGATGCCATTTACGCAGAGGGCGCGGTGCTAGGTGAAGCCTTCCAGAATAACCAGGATAAACAGTTTCAATACGACTACCAACGTTGGTATACGAAGGCATTAAAAGCCGTTGCAACGCTTGCGCCTGATCGATACGCCGAGTTCAGAAATTACTATGAGATCGATCCGAAACGTAAATCTCTCGGGTACGGCTCGTACGTTATTCAGGACTTTTTCAAAAACGTCATACCATCAGGTTACCCAAATTTCGACAGCAGAAACCAAGCGTTGAGGTGCTTCTTTAATCAACTCACGCTGTTTAAGGCAATCGCTGAGCGAATTGATTCCGTTGTGGCAAACATTGAAGGCGAGCTGTACGCCGAGTTGCAGGACAGCGAGATCGTGATAGCGCGGCAATTGGCTAAGGTGAGACTTCGGGCCGCGGGAGCGCTCATGGGCGTTGTAATCGAGGGACACCTACAGAAAGTAGCATCAAGTCATGGCGTCACTGTTGGTAAGAAGAACCCGACCAATGCGGACTTGAATGACCCTCTCAAATCTGCTTCGGTTATCGACATACCCGCGTGGCGTAAGATATCGTTCCTTGCCGACCTTCGTAATCTATGTTCGCACAAGAAGGACGCCGAACCGACCAAGGAGCAAGTTGAAGAGTTCATCCAAGGAGCCGAGTGGCTTACGAAGAATGTCTTCTGACATGGTGGTTGATCGGACTGGCCGGGCCGCGCCGTCAGTTTTTGCTTTTGTTCCGAGCGGCCAGCCGCTCAGTTCTATGTAAGCCCCCTCAACCTTCCAATGGCGACGTACATGTTTACTGAGACCTTCAATGCTCTGATCAAGGAGGCACAATTCACAAAGGAGATGCTTGGCTCAGGCGCTACGCAAATTAGAAACGCCAACTACGCAGCCAAGGGTGTTTATTTCCAAGCATTCACAAGCCTGTCTACTGGCCTTGAGCGAATCGGAAAGCTCTGCCTTATGCTCGATCATTTCATTGATCACAACGGCCAGTTCCCGGATTTCAACTACATGAAAAACGAAATCGGACACAAGATTGGTGTCATCTACGAGAAGTCACTGGTGGTAGCTTCGAAGCGGTCGATATCCATGCAGTTTTTGCGCAAACTCGATGACCCCATCCATCAAGCCATTCTAAGAATCCTGGCAGAGTTTGCGCAGGGTGATCGCTATTCCAACATTGATCTGATTGTTGGCGCGAAACGGCAAAGTGATCCCATTGCGTCATGGTTCACGCAAGTAGACATACCGCTATACGCGACACGCGTATCGAGGAACAAAAAGGAAGCCATCGATGGCAACGCTACCGCCATCGCCGCGATGCTCGCCCCGCACGCCATGGTCAGACATACGTCTGAGACCGGCGACGAAATCACAGACGTTGAAGATGCAAGCCGTAGAACCGGAATGCAGACTGCCGTTGCCCCTTTTCGCCAACTATATGTACTCCAAGTCATCCGCTATTGGGTTGAGTTACTGTCCTCTCTTCAATACACAGCAATGCAAACCGGGAGTGAGGACATTCCATTCTTCAGCGAAGTGTTTGCTCCTTTCTACAATGACGACTCCTATATCAGAACGAGAAAGACATGGGATACCGTCTGAATCATCAACCCGACCATGTCGCTTCAACTGCCGCAACCATCCTGGTGGTGCGCCGCAGGTCGGGCGAGCAAGGGCCTCGCCTGCCGGAGTCCTGTCGGCCATCCAATCTTGACGCTGCATTGGCCATACAAGCCGCCGTCAGCGAGCAACTCGGCGATGGCATCGCTGCATGGAAGTGCGGCTTGCCCGCTGCCGGGCGCTTGGTCTTGGCGCCTATCTATGCCAGCACCGTCCACACTAGCGCACCATGCGCGGTGTGGGTCCGCGCCGGTCAGGCGCGGGTGGAGCCGGAACTCGCCTTCATCCTCGGTCGTGACCTGCCCGTGCGCGACCTACCCTACACGCCGGCCGAGGTCGATGCCGCGATAGCGCGTACCCACCTCGCGCTCGAGCTGATCGACAGCCGTTACAGCGATGCTGCCGACGCCAGTTTTGCTGAAAATCTGGCGGATAGCTTGCTCAATCAGGGCCTGTTCATCGGCCGGCAGGTGGATGCCGGACCAGCAAGCGCCGCCAGCGACATGACGATAACGATCACCCATGCAACTGGCGAGGCAACCCAACTTGAGGGCCACCATCCGAGTGCCGATCCACGCGCGCCACTGTATTGGCTGGCGGAGTTTTTGCGCAGCAAAGGCCGGGGGTTGCAAACCGGTCAAGCCGTGATCACAGGGTCGTATGCCGGGAGCTTTGACCTGCCGGCAGGAGAAGACATCGCCATTCAATATGGCGACCTAGGCACACTGACGGTGCATTTTGTGCAGAAATGAGTCGTATCACCGAATTGCTCGACCACTTCCGCCCTCTGTTGGGTTTGATCTAATGCGCTCTCTGGGGGCAAATACGGCTACAGGCGGCGTGAGGAGTGAGCAATGCGGAGAAATCAACCCCGAATCGCTAAAAACAGACCCGCCATGGGCGAAAAACTCAAGATGCGAACGTGCCGGGTGAAAAACCAAACATTGCGAACACGGCAATCCGCCCGCATGGGGTAATGCCGTTCAGTTAAGGGCCAATTCCCCCCAATTTGTCGCCCCCGCACAGGCGGGGATCCAGTGGCTTGCGTGCGTACGACACTGGATTCCCGCCTCCGCGGGAATGACACTAATTGGTAGTTATGCCTTAACTGAACGACATTAGCCCGCTTTGGGAGCATTTCAGCAGCCTGCTAAATAACTCAAAACTGTCGGACTGTAGTGCTTGCCCCACGGAATGTTGCAGCATGGCATGATTTAAGCTAGTGTGTCAGGATGATTCCCTCTCTCAAAACCGTCTCACATCAAAGTAATGACCGTCAATCAGGAGCCTCGCCGATGTCAGATCAACATTCGTTCGAACCGAACCCGAGAGCCGACGTTAACAACATCGCCAGTCAAGACCCTGCTCATCAGGAATTGCTTGATGCATTTATGCGCGGTGCGGGAATTGCGCAAGATCCGGCCGGACGGGGGATTGGTTCCAAACTCACGCCGGAATTGATGGAGATGTTGGGCAAGTTGCTATCGGTCTCGATACGCGGCACGCACAATTTGCTGTCCAGCCGTTCCATGGTCAAGCGCGCAGTGCAGGCCGATGTGACGGTGGTCGTTAAGCGCAACAACAATCCATTGAAATTTTTACAAGATAGCGACACCATCATATTGCAGATGCTGCGCAAAAAAATGCCGGGTTTCATGGAGCCGGTGGAAGCGATGCAAGAGGCTTACGGCGATTTGTATGCGCATCAAAAAGCGATGCTTGCCGGTTTTAGCGCCGGTGTGCGCGATGCGATGGATCGCTTTCATCCACGCCATATCAGCGATCATGTGCCGGAGCCAATTGGCATGGATAAATGGTTCCCATCCAGGCACAAGGCCCAGATGTGGGATGCCTACGGTGTGAGGTTCCGGCAAATCCGCAAGGAAGGCATACATCACGAACAACCGGCTATAGGCAACGCTTTCCTGAACGCCTACGAAAAAGAAATCGCGCGTTGCGAAGAGCAATCGCCGTTCGACTCTTTGAAGTCCGAACTGGTGGTCAAGGCTGAGGAAAGATAATCATGGGCGGCGAATTTGCAAATGCATTGGCAAATGACTTAACTGCAGCGGTAGCGGGTGAGTCGATGGCCCGGGCGTTGCAAACGCGTTGGCTGATCGATGCCGCACAAATGTGCCAGATCGGCGGCCGCGACAGTAATCAGGATGCACTGGACAGTTTGCACAATGAGGGTCTGCATTGCTTTCTGGTGGCCGATGGCGCAGGCGGACACAAGGGTGGTGAAATCGCTGCCGCAGTTGCGATCAAGGCGATCAGCACTGCGTTTGCCGCCGATTCCGCTTTCAGCGTAGAGAAGTTATCCGCATATTTGAACGCCGCCAGCCAGAGCGTGGCGCGAGCGCAAGACAGCGACCAGCAATTGCGCGAAATGAGTACCACCGTCGTCAGCTTGCTGATCGATACGCAGCGGGGCGCCGCGCTGTGGGCGCATCTGGGCGATAGCCGCATTTATTTTTTCCGGCAGCAAAGAATTCAAGCGATGAGTCAGGATCACAGCTTGGTGCAGCAATATATCGATGCCGGTTATTGCGGTGCCGAGCAATCGCGCATCCATCCGCATCGACATGTGTTGATTGCCGCGATTGGTGCCGAAACCGATTACACCCCTTGCATCAGCACGATGCAAGAGCTGGCGGCCGGCGATGCGTTCCTGCTCTGCAGTGACGGTTTGTGGGAATGGGTTCTTGAAGACGAAATGGAGCAGGCGCTGACGCAAGCGAGTTCAGCACAAGACTGGCTGAGCCGTATGCAAGGGATTGCCGACCACCGCGCCAATCAGGGCCAATCGACTTCAGTACGCGATAATACGACGGCATTTGCGATCTGGATTGACCAGATGCCGCAATCTCCCAATAGCAAAGCGCAATAATGCCAAGTAACGATATGAGCACGAGCCCCGAAGACAAAGTTCGCCCGCTGCCCGGCAAAAGCGGCTCGTCCAATTGCCTGCCCATCGGCACGCGCCTGTCCGATTTTGAAATCACCGGCGTGATTGGCGAAGGTGGTTTCGGCATCGTCTATATGGCTTTCGATCACAGCCTGCAGCGCACGGTCGCCATCAAAGAGTACATGCCAATGTCGTTGGCCGCGCGCGGCCATCACAACACCGTCCTGGTACGCGCAGCCAAACATCTGGAAGCTTTCGATACCGGCCTGAAAAGCTATATCAACGAGGCGCGCCTGCTGGCACAATTCGATTATCCGGCACTGGTCAAGGTGTATCGTTTTTGGGAAGAGAACAAAACCGCCTACATGGCGATGCAGTATTACCAGGGTCAAACCTTGCAACATCTGGCCGAACACCGACCCGAGCTGATCACCGAATCCTGGTTAAAGAAAATGCTGCAGTCGATTTTGTCCGGGCTGGATTTGCTCTACAAGGCGCAAGTTCTGCATCGCGATATTTCGCCGGAAAACATCATGATCCAGAAAAACGGCGCACCGGTTTTGCTGGATTTTGGCGCTGCGCGCCAAGTCATCAGCGGTATGCCGCAATCACTGACGGTGATCCTGAAACCGCGCTTTGCCCCGGTTGAGCAATACGCCGACGACGAAAGCATGGCACAGGGACCATGGACCGATATCTACGCCTTGTCCGCAGTGATTTACAGCTTGATCGCGAAAAAGGCACCGCCAAGCTCGGTGGCGCGCATGATCAAGGATCCGATAGAAAATCTGAGCACTGCCAACTACCCGGCTTACAGCGAATCCTTCCTCGATGCGATCAATGTCGGTCTCAGAGTTTTGCCGGAGCAAAGGCCGAAAACCATCGCCGAATTTCGTATCCTGCTCGGGGTCAAGGCCGGTGCGGTTTCCTATTCACCGGCGCCGCCTCTAATCAATTCTGCTCTTCTAGAAACTGACGAAAAGAAAGTCGAAGTTGCCGGCGCTACGGTCTGGTGGAAGCGTTGGAAAATCGCCCTGCCGGTGGCTGCGGCGGCGCTACTGACCCTGGTCGCTATTGCAAAATTTGCGCCGGGTAGCAGGGATCAGCAAGTTATCATCGACCATCCACCGGCACCGCTGGTTGCAGCAACTCCCGCTTCAGAGATCACCAACACGAGTAATGCACCGACGGTATCGGCCGACGATCTGCATACCATCCCTGCCAGCGGAACGACCAGCGCAACGGCGAGCAGCCCAAGACAAACTGCCGACAGAAAAACCGTGGCAAGTACTGTTGCAAGTACAGTAACAACTACCGCTGCTGCCAGCGCGGCGCATGTGGCAACCCAAGCTGCAGCGCAGGCCATCAATGTCAAACTCAGCGTCAGGCCATGGGGTGTTGTATATGTAAACGGCGTCGAAAAGGGAGTAAGCCCACCGATTAAGAAACTCGCGCTGCCCGAGGGCAAATATAAGGTTAGGATCGTGAATCCCGCCTTCCCCGACTACGTCACAGAGATTCGTGTCAGCAACAACGAGCCGGCCACGCTCGAACACGATTTCAACGGCAACAAATCGCAATGACAGCAACCATGCCATCCAATCTGACAAACCTGGGTTTTGCTCAATGTGTCATCCTGTGTTTCGCTTTGATAGGCTGTGCAGAGATGCGCCACAATGCCGAACCGGCTCCGAAGTCAGTTGCCAACAATTCCACTCCGACGACGATACCGAGGGTGGCACCTGCGCCGACTGTGGCAACTATTGTTGTTCCGGCCGCAGTGAACAGTTCACTGAAAGAAGGCCTCACTTTGTACGACAATGGCGATTTCAACGGCGCGATCCAGAAACTCTCCTTACCCGCCGATAGCCGGTCGGCTGACAAGAGCACGAAGCTGACGGCACTAAAAACCATGGCTTTCAGTTATTGTGTGACCACACGCATGACGCTATGCCGCCAACAATTCGACAAAGCCTTGAAGCTTGATCCGAGCTTCGATCTGGACGCCGGTGAAAAACAGCATCCTTTGTGGGGGCCGGTTTTCAAACAGGCGAAAAAAAAGCGGCGGCCAAACCGGCCGGCAAAAAAGCAAAATAACAAATCAACAGTCCACACGCAGTATCCATGCGCTTCGCAGAATAAAAGTAGCGAAAAGACCGCATCAATATTGTGTAATCAACGTTGAGTCGGAAATGAAAAATGGAGCAGGTAAAAAGAAGCCTAACCCCTCCATGGAACTAAGAGACGACGGCGTTCCGCCGTTGTCTCCGTCTCATGTCGAACGTTGAGCGTCCGCTTGCGGGAAATGCGAATGTCTCTAATGGGTCGTTTTGATCTTGCCCACGTTTGGTGGACACACTAAAAGAGCCATACTAGCTCTGAAAGAAGTGTCCCATGGAACGCAAGGGAAACACAAGCTGTGGTCGGAAATTCAAGCTGGAGGCCGTTCGGTTGGCGGCAATTGGCGGGAGGCCTAAGAGGCGCAGCTTCACCATTTTTTGAGGCACTATGCAGCTACGAACAACGCTTCTCCTTTTCACGTCGCTGATGGCTTCATCAGCCTGGTCAATCGGACCGGCCGCAACATTACCGACACAAATCGAGAACTCGGTCGGCATGAAGTTCGTGTTGGTTCCCGCCGGCGAATTCATGATGGGCAGTGATGAGTCGCCCGATTCCCTCGCCAAGTCCTATCCACAATACGAGCGAGCGCGTTTCCTGGAACTTGACGACGAAGCACCGGTACACAAGGTGCGCATCACGCGTGCGTTCTATCTCGGACAGCACCATGTCACCGTCGGCCAGTTCCGACGATTCCTGGAAGCGTCAGGCTACAAGCCTGAATCCGAAACCGACGGTACCGGTGGCTATGGTTACAACCCCGACTATGACCCGGCCAAATCGGTGCGCGGCGATGCATTTGAAGGACGTAACCCGAAATACTCATGGCGCAATCCCGGATTTCAGCAAGGCGATGATCATCCGGTAGTGAACGTCACCTGGAACGATGCGGTAGCGATGAGCAAATGGCTGAGCGAGACGGAAGGGAAGACCTATCGCCTACCGACTGAAGCGGAATGGGAATATTCAGCACGCGCCGGTACCCGAACGCGCTATTACACCGGAGACGATCCGCAATCTCTGTTGAAAGCCGCCAATATATTCGATGCCGATGCGCAGAAAAATTGGGAAAAGTGGGCAATCTATGCGCTTGCAGGACACGATGGTTTTGCATTCACGTCGCCCGTCGGCAGCTTTGCGCCGAATGCATTCGGACTCTATGATATGCACGGCAATGCATGGGCATGGACCGCAGATTGGTATGGTGAGCACTATTATGCGAACTCGCCGCTCGACGATCCAAAGGGGCCAGCGACGGGAGCCGTGCGCGTGCGTCGTGGCGGCTCATGGCACACATGGTCGTTCTATGCGCGGTCGTCCTATCGCAACTGGAATTCGCCGGACACGCGTTATACGCTTGTGGGCATGCGACTGTTGCGCGAAGCCGACTGACAAATTGTCCACCAATCAGGGCCTGATTCTGTCCGAAGCTTCACCAGCGAGCAACGACCGGCATAGGCCTCGTACACGTGAAAACCGCTCTATGCATTGTCACCCCGCATCGCGTCACCTACCGGCACAGGCCAAATGACTTCCAGCTCCACGCGAATCGATTTTGCCAGACCGTCCAGATCAGGAAACAGCGTCGCATTGGTGATATTCATCCGGTAGAGCGCTTTCATCGCTTCTTCGCGTATGTGTTGCGGCAAAACTATTTTTTTAAGCAGGGCATCGTTATCACGATACTTGCTCAGGATTTCGTCCAGCGATTTATTCAGAATGCCGGGTACGACAACCGTACCGGATTGAGCGACCAGCCGCTTGTCCATTTCGGTCGGTTCGCCAGTCCACACAATTTCATTGTCGTCCTGCAGGAAATAACGCTCAAAGTTTCCTGCCTTTCTGGGATCGATGGTTTCCCGATTTAAGGCTGGATTTTTCGCCGGGGTCGCATCCCACAATTTCGGTGTGTTTAGCGCATAGACCGCGGCATCGGTCACCGCGCTTTCGAGCGCAAAAAAAACGGCGACGAAGGGTGATTTCGTAAAGTCCAACAAACGGGTAGGCGCACCATGGTGCTGCATCAATGCAATACAGCGTAAATCGTTGCTCAGCACCGAAGAATCGGTCAGATAGTTGTGCGCCTTGCGGCGAAAGATGCGAATCGCGCGCTCTTCGCGCAGGCGCCAGGTGGACTTGTCCGGAATGAACGCATCGAGATAACGCGACAGCGAGCTCAGCAATGGCCATCGCGCATCCTGCTGTCCCCGGAATGCCCACCCGTCCAGCGTCGAGCTTAAGGAGACAAATTCATCCCAGGTGGAAACGCTAATCTCTTCCAAGTCTGCTCCTTTCGTTTGGCAGGATTCAGTATTATGTCGCCAGTTTCTGGCTATCCAGTTTGACAAACAGCAACCTGCGCTCTGACGCCCGCGCGGTCTCCTTCTCCGATACCGCATAAGCGATAGCCAGTCGCGTGCCGATCTTTAAATTTCCAAACATTCTTCCTCCCTAACCGTCGCGCACCGCAGCACGCGGCGCGCGACGAAAGCTACCCTAGAACGAGTGGTGCATGCCTACCGTTGTCACCCATTGGCTGTCACTGCTGGATACACCGGTGTTGTTCTGGATCGCAAAGTGCGCAGTGCCCCCGGCGCGCTGGTACGCCGCCTGCGCATAGACTTCGGTGCGCTTGGACAGCGAGTAGACATTGCTCACGCTGATCTGGTTATAGCGCGCGCCTTCCAGTTTGGAATGCGTGTAGCCGAGGTTCAGCGCATTGGCCGGGTTGTAATGCCAGCTCGCGCCGAGATCGACATTCTTTTGCGTCAAGCTGGATGCCGGCAGTTCGATCTTGTTCTGTGTGTACAAGCCGTTCAGACGCACATCGCCGATCGTGTAGCCGGCGCCTGTTGCCAGTGTCGTCAGGCTGTTGAATACGGTCGCGCCATTGCCCAGACCAAGGCTGCCGAGAAAGGTGCCGGCATAGCCCGCTACGCGATCGTTTTGCTTCGAGTACGCCAGCACCAGGCGCAACGGACCCTGTACATAGTTGGCGCCCGCGCTGATGTTGCGACCCTTGCTGTTGTCGCCCGCGACTTCACCAAAACCGTACATCGCGCTCATAGTCAGTCCGGAGAAACTGGGCGAGGTGTAGCGGACGGCGTTGTTGAACTGAAAGGTATTAGCCAGCGTATCCAGATTACCCGGATGGAACAGGTAGAAATTGGTGAGCTGGAAGCCGTTGCTCAGTTTGCCTGCATAGTCGAATACGATATCCGGCATGTTACCCAAGGTCACCGCACCGAAGCTGCCCGACAGGCCGATAGTGCTGGCACGGTTGAACAGGCGGTTAGCATTGGTGCTGGCGCCGGTATCGGTGGAAAAACCGGCCTCCAGCTGGTAATTGGCTTTCAAACCCTCGCCCAGATCTTCAGTGCCGCGGAAACCAATCCGGTCCGGTTGCATGGTGCCCTGGTCCAGCCGCGTGACTGACTTGCCGCCCACGTTGTTAACGTATGCAACGCCGGCGTCCATGCTGCCGTAGACCGTCACGTTGCTTTGCGCGAACGCACCTGCAGTCATGCCTGTAGCCGCGATGACAAAAAGTACCTGTTTCATCAAACTCCCCCCCTTTTATTGAATTGCACGGCGCACGCCGTGTACATTTCACCCGCTCGCCCTTCGCTTGCCGCGGTGAATAAAGACAAACGCGTTTCACCTATAAAACAACGTTTTAAAAAATCCACTAGCGTCAAAAAAAGCCCGAGTTGATCCGGGCATTTCCTGAAGCTGTCAGCGATTACAAATCGAGCACCATGCGCTGTCCCTTGCAACCGGACACGCACACCATCATGGTCTTGCCGGATTCGCGCTCAGCCTTGGTCAATACGCCGTCGCGATGGTCAGGCACGCCTTCCAGCACCCTGGTCTCGCACGAACCGCACACGCCTTCGCGGCAGCTGTGGTCGACACTCATTCCGGCTTCCAACAGCGCGTCCAGCAGCGACTTTCCGGCCGGCACCGTGACCGATTTCTTGGCGCGCGACAGGTAGGCCACATACTCGCTGCCTTGGACCGCCTCCACCGGCTCCGCGGGGGTGAAACGCTCGATGTGCACGTTCGGAAAACCAAGCTCTGCGCAAATGTTTTCGAAAGCGTTCAGCATCGGCGTCGGTCCACAGCAGTAAAAATGCGCAGTGGCGGACTGGCCGGCAAGGTAAGCGCGCAGATCAGGCGGCGCTCCTTTGTCCTGGTCAAAATGGGTCTGCACGCGTCCGTCCGTCAGCAGCATGTCGCAGAACGCCGCTTCCGCCTGGGAGCGCGCGCAGTACAGAAGTTCAACCGACTTGCCCAGGCTGCGCAGATGGTTCAGCATGCAAAAAATCGGTGTAATGCCGATGCCGCCCGCGATCAGTACCGTATGCGGCGCCGATTCGTCCAGCGGAAAGTTATTGCGCGGCAGCGAGATATCGATGGTCGAGCCGACGCGCAACTGCTCGTGCACATAACGCGAACCGCCGCGGCTGTTGCGGTCATTCAGCACGCCAACCACATAACGGTGCCGCTCGGTCGGCGGGTTCGACAGCGAGTAGCTGCGCACCACGCCGTTCGGCAGATGCAGATCGATGTGCGCGCCCGCGGCGAAGGCGGGCAGTTCGGTACCCGCCGGCGACACCAGTTCCACGCTGACGATGCCGGCTGCCTCGAAGCGCATTGCCTGCACACGGACGGAAAGAAGAGGACTGCTAGTCATGGTTCAAACTCTTGCAAGAATTAAACTGCATTACAGGTCGAAGGTCGGAACACGGCAGAAGTTCACGCCGCCTTTTCCTCGGCCGCTGCGAGCTGCGCTTTCGCCAGGCTGCGCAGGTGACGGCGCAGACGGACGATGCCCATGTCGTGCTGGTACAGCATTTCGTGCTGATTGGCGTCCGGCTCCATCGCTTCCAGGATCGCGCGGTCCTGTTCCAGCACTTTCCAGTGCCGTTCCTCGAGGCGGTTCTTATACAGGAAGCGCCAGGTGTCGCGCTGCCAGCCGCTGACCTTGCGCACGCGCCAGTGGAATGCGGTCGACACGTTGTCCGAGATCGGCGTGTAGCTGCCGATGATGATGAAATTACCGCCGGGCCCGCCCGTTTTCGGATATGGAATTTCCAGGCGCATCCAATGCAGGCCGGTATCGGCCCATTCGGTCCAGTCGAAGTTGACGCCGCGCTGGCCTTCCTTCTCGAACACGAAGCCGGTGTCGGTATCGCGCACGCGGAATGCCGCCGTGGATTCGCCTTCCGCCATCGAATGCGACTGCTTGTGCAGGAAGGTGCCGTGCATCGGGTCCATCACATTGTCAAGCACGTAGCGGTAATCGCCGTTCCATTCGGTGTAGCAGAGGAAGTTCGAATACTCGTCGCCGGTCAGTTCGGGCGGCAGGTTCAGCGGCGGCGGTTCGGCGATCTCGCCGCTGGCGTTGTACAGGAAGATTGCGCCGGCCGCTTCTCGCACGTGGAAGGAACGAGTCGCCTTGGCGCCTTCCAGCTTGCAGCCGGGGCTGCCCGGCACGCTCATCACCACGCCGTCGGCGCGCACCTGCACGCCGTGGTAGCCGCAGGCGATCCGGTCGCCCAGCGCAATGCCGAGCGAGAGTGGCGCGCCGCGATGCGGACAATGGTCTTCCAGCGCGTGCAGCACGCCGGACGCTTCGCGCCAAAACACGAACTTGCGGCCGAGACGGCGCAGCGACACCGGGCGTTCAGCGACAAATTCGGACGGGCAAATTGGATACCACAGATCCTTCAGGCCGATGGACAGTGCGGCATCAACGGGATCGTTTGCTTGAGTTCTCATCACTTGACCTTTCTTTGATTAGCATTCGGCGGCCAGACGCGCCATTTCCGTCTGATAGTTTTGCTCGGTCCATACGTCGCTGCCAGGGCAGTTCGGCCCGCTGCGGTTCAGGTGTTCGACCAGTGCCGCCAGATCATGAATGCCGGACGCAAACGAGCGTTCGATCGAATCGCCCAGCAGATCCTCGTAGGCGGTCGGCAGGCGGCGGCGCGCCTGGTGCGAATTCAAATAAAGTTCTTGCATCATTCCCTCCGTTTCTGTGGCGTGCGCGGATGCGCTTGCGCCGGGTACCAAGTCATCAATTCAATCGCATTGGGCATCAGGCGCGGCCGATTCCGCCTTCACTGTCCATGCATCGTAGCCATACACCCAGTCGGCATTGCCGCCTTCGCGCAACCAGTTGTTGCCGCGCGAACCGATCTGAATCTTGCTGGCGCGCTCCAGGCGCAACGATTCGTAACGCTGGAATGCGGTATCCATATCGGCAACTTGAGTAATCCCTGCGATCTCACGCGCAAGAACGACCGCGTCCTCGATCGACATACCCGCGCCTTGCGCCATGAAGGGCATCATCGGGTGGCAGGCATCGCCCAGCAACACCATGCGGTCATGCGACCAATGCGGGAGCGGATCGCGTTCGTACAGCGCCGTCTTCAACACTTCGTCGCAGGCATCGAGAAGAGCCCGCGCGTCGGGGTGGAAACCGGCGTAGCTGTCGCGCAATTCCTGCACGCTGCCCTGCGTAGTCCACGATTCCAGATGCCAACTTTCCTGCGCGGTGGTGGCGAAGATAAAAATATCCTTGCCGCGGTTAAGCGGGAAAGTGACGATCTGACTTTGCAGATTAGGGCCCCACCATTTGGTGAACGCCTGAATGTTCGGCACCTGGGCTACACGTTCGGCCGGTATCACCGCGCGGAACGCGACCACGCCGGTGAAGCGTGGATTTTCCCTGCCGAACATCGCGGTGCGTACCGCGGAATGGATGCCATCGGCGCCGATCAATGCATCGACCAGGTAGGTACTGCCGTCTGTGAACGTCAGCGTAATGCCATCCGCATCCTGCTTGACTTCTTCAGCGCGCTTGGCGAACAAGACGCGCTCCGCCGGGAACACGGCGGCCAGTGCGGCCAGCAAATCGGCGCGGTGGATGGTCAGTTGCGGCGCGCCGTATTTTTGCTCGGCGCTGTCGCCCATCTCAAGCCGCGAGGTTTCATCGCCGGTGTCCCAAGTGCGGCTAATACGGTGCGTGGGGCGCGCGGCAGTGTGGCGCACGGCATCGCCGATGCCCAGTCCGTCCAGTGCGCGCACCGCATTCGGGGTCAGATTTATGTCGGCACCAACCCGCAGGAATTGTTTCGACTGTTCGAACACGACCACATCATGGCCAGCGCGATGCAAGGCGATCGCTGCAGTGAGCCCGCCAATACCGGCGCCGACAATGCCGATTTTCAGAGAAGACATATGGTTTACCTTTGCTGTATGTGGATGCTGCGGGTCAGGACTTCGGTTTGTCGGTCAAAAACTTGCCGCCCGGCGCATTCGCATTGCGCTGGCGGCGCGTGTTGCCATCGAGACCACCTTCAATCGCCCATTCGGCAAAGACGGTCGGTCCGGGCTCGAAATCGCGCGGCTGCCAGTCGGCGTCGAGCTGGTCTTCATCAGCGTAATACTCGATCAGCCCGCCGGCCGGATTGCGGAAGTACCAGAAGTAGGCCGACGAGATTGGATGTCGTCCAGGTCCGAGCTGCGTGTCCCAGCCCTGGCGCGCCATGTGCATGCCGCCGCCGAAGACCTCGTGGATATCGCGCACCGTGAACGCCACATGGTTCAGGCCGGCGCGCGCTTCTGGCGTTTGCAGCAGGAACAGGTCGTGATGGCCGCCTTCGGCCGCGCAACGCAGGAAGGCGCCGCGACCCGGGTAATGGTCGGACGGCACGAAGCCGAAGTTTTCGCAGTAGAACGCTTCGCAGGCCTTGACGTCCTCGACAAAGAACACCACATGACCGACTTCGATCGGCGCGGCGCGTTCGTAGGCCGGGCTGCGCTGATTGATGCGTGGTCGGTGCGACCAGGTATTCATCTCAGCACATTCGACCTCGATCTCGCGCTTCTTGGTGACCTGGAAACGCACAGCCAGACCGTTCGGATCGGTACAGCCGACGCGCGTCCCATCGCTCACGTAACCGGGCAGCCCGGCGATGCGTGCCGCAAAACGCTGCAGCACTTCGGCGGTTGACACGCCCCACACCACTTCGCGCAGCGTCGGCCCGGCTTCGATCGCCGGCGGCAGGTCGGGATCATCACTGCGTTTGACCAGCACGCGGCAGCCGTTCTGCGTTTCGTACGCCAGCAATCCTTCATTCTCTTCGACCAGGCTCATACCCCAGTCAGCAAAGAAGCGCTTGCACAGAGGCAGATCGTCCGCGCCATAGGTAATTTCGTCGATACCCAAAACGTCCATCAAATATTCTCCTCGCCAGCCCAAGGCAGCGGCTGTTCGTTCATGCCCCAGTAGAGGCTCTTCTGTTCCATGTATTGCAGGATGCCGAGCCGGCCCTTTTCGCGTCCGAGGCCGCTGTCGCGCCAGCCGCCAAACGGGGTCGAGATCGAAAACTGCTTGTAGGTATTGATCCAGACATTACCGGCCTGTACCGCGCGGCCGAATCGCCAGGCCTTCTTGTAATCGCGGGTCCAGATGCCAGCAGCGAGCGCATATACGCTGTCGTTGGCCTGTTCGATCAAATCGTTTTCGTCGCTGAACGGCATCGCCACCAGCACCGGCCCGAAGATCTCTTCCTGGCAGATGCGCTGGTCGTTGCGCACGTCTTCGATGATGGTCGGCAGGTAGTAATTGCCGCGATCGAATTGCGCGCCTTGCGGGCGCATGCCGCCAGTACGCAGGCGGCCGCCGTCCTCAATACCCAGCGCGACATAGGATTCAATCGATTCGCGATGACGCGCCGTGATCAGCGGGCCGACCTGCGTGCGCTCGTCGGCCGGGTCGCCCACCCGCAACGCAGCGGCGCCGGCAGCCAGGCGTTCCATGAAGGTGTCGTAAATGCCATGTCCGACAAACAGGCGCGAACCGGCGATACAGGATTCGCCGGACGAGCTGAATATTCCGTACAGCACGCCGGCCACCGCGTGATCCAGATCAGCATCCTCGAACACCATGGTCGGCGACTTGCCACCCAGTTCGAGCGACACCGGCATCATCTTGTCGGCAGCAATATGCGCAATATGCTTGCCGGTGCTGGTGCCGCCGGTGAATGACACGCGGCGCACCAGCGGATGAAGCGTGATGGCGTCGCCGATCACCGAGCCCTTGCCGGGCAACACGCTGATCAGGCCCTTGGGCACACCTGCTTCTTCGCAAATCCTGGCAAGTTCCAGCGCCATCAGCGGCGTCACTTCGGCCGGCTTGACCACCACCGCATTGCCGGCGGCGAGTGCCGGCGCCATCTTTTGCGCTTCGCTTGCGATCGGCGAATTCCACGGCGTGATCGCCGCTATCACACCCATGGGCTCGTACACGCTCATGGTCAGGTTGTCGCCGCGGCTAGGTGTGATGGTTTCTTCCAGCGTCTCGCAGGCGGCAGCGAAGAACTGGAACGTGGCGGCGGCGCTGCCGACCAGGTTGCGTGTTTCCGTGATCGGCTTGCCGTTGTCCAGGCGCTGCAGCTGCGCCAGTTCCTCGCCGCGTTCGCGGATCAGTTGCGCCACGCGGTACAGCACGGCGGCTCGTTCGTGCGGCTTGCGCTGCGCCCAGCCGCTGGTGCGAAAGGCCACATCGGCACCCTGGATCGCTTCTTCCACGTCGTCGAGGCTGGCCGCGTTCAGGTAAGCCACTGCCTCACCCGTGGCCGGGTACAGCGTGGCGTAGCGGTCGCCCTGCCCCAGGCGCCAGCGGCCGGCGATACAGATGGGAAGTGTTTGGTTCAGATTCATGTCAGCCTTCGATCAATATAAGTTGGCTCAAATCGACAATGCATGTGCGCGGTTGTTGAGCGCGCGCACCACGCTGAACACCGTCAATGCCGAGGTTTTAGGGTTGGCCACCAGCGGCTTGCCCCGCATGGTCAGCTCGAAGCCGCCGAATGCGCCTTTGGCTTCCACGTGATGCACGTTTTCCGTGACCGCTGGATCGGCCAGCAGGCGCACCTGCGTATGATCCAGCCCCAGTCCGGCCAGTGCCAGCGTGGCCGCGACGTTGGCATTCTTTGGATACAGCCGTGCGGCTTCGCGCGCGCTGCCTTCAAAGATCACGGTGACGCCGTCCAGTGCATCGAGCGCGAACAGCGCTTCCGCCGGCGTGTCTTTCCAGGCGCCAGGCGGCTTGCGCCCGGTGTAGACCACCGAATCGAGCCCGCCGATCTTGGCCGCCGACAACGCGTCGATCGCGCCGATGGCGCCAGACAGCAATTGCACCTGCGTCTTGCCGCGTCGAGCCGCCTGTTCCAGACGTTCGGCCAGGCCGGGTTCGCACAGCGCGCCGATTGACACCACCATGCAGGCAATGCCGCGTTCCAGCGCCGGCAGGATATGTTCTTCAATCGCCCCATGACCGGCACATTCAATCAGCAGGTCGGGGCGCACTCCGTCATAGTCCAGGCGCACGGCGACCCGCGCCTGCGGCGCCAGCGCGCGCACCATCGGGCCCGCGCTGGCGAGTGCCGCTTCCGGCACGATGACGACGTCGAACACGACCTCCGGATCGCTCTTGAGTAACTCCATAACACCGGCGCCGATAGCGCCATAGCCGATCATCGAAACGTGCAACATATCTTTCTCTCCTTAAGCTGTTGCAGGTTCGTCGACCTTGACCGGCGGGCCGGCAAAGGCGGTCTTGAAGCTGCCGATCGACAGCATGTCGATTTCAAGCAGAAACGGGCCGGGTTCGGCCAGCGCGCTACGCAAGCCGGCGCCGACATCGGCCAGATTGCTGATGCGAGCATGGCGCAGCTGGAGCGACTGCGACAACATCGCGTAGTCCGGCGTATGCAGGTCGACGTAATGACGGCGGCCACCGTACTGCGCGTCCTGGATGTTCTTGATCACGCCATAACCTTTGTCATTCATCAGGACGATCACCATGTCGGCACGTTCCTGCACTGCGGTTGCCAGCTCGCCCAGGTTCAGGATGAAGCCGCCATCGCCGGCCAGACAGAACGTTTTCTTGCCGGGTGCGGTCTCGGCGGCGCCCACTGCGGCGCCGATCGCCATCGCCAGCCCCTGCCCGATGCCGCCGCCCAGTGCATGCACGCCGGCCAGCGGATCGAAAATGCGCAGGAAGCGGTTGCCCCAGGTGCTGTTCGACACCGTCACATCACGGACCCAGTTGAAGCTGCGGCCGGCAGCTTCCTGTAGGCGCGATACCAGCGCGCTGTATGGGCCAAGGCCGTCGACCAGGCCGGCGACCGCAGTGTCGCGCGCCTTTTGCAAGTCGCCAATGAAAGCGGGATCGACCTTCATTTTTCCTTCCAGGCGATCGGCCAGGCCTTGCAGCGCCAGCGCAGCATCGCCGCAGAGGAAGGCATCGCTCTGGTAGCAGCGGCCTTCTGCGGCCGGATCGGCATCGATCCGGAACAAGGGACGCGGCAGCTTCAGTTCATATTTCAGTGTTTCGTTGCCGCGCAAACGGGAACCGACCACCACCATCGCATCGCAAGTTTGATAGAAATTTTCCACCGGCTTATGCAGGTTGAAGGCGCCCAGCGAGCGCGCGTCATCTTCCGGCACCACGCCTCGGCCTTGTGTCGTCGTCACCACGCCGAAGCCCATGTTCATCAGGCGCTTGACCTGTGCACTGGCACCGCGCGTTCCGCCACCCAGCCACAGCAGCGGACGTTTTGCTTTCATCAATTTCTCGGCCAGTTCATCGAGCGCTTGCTCGGACGGGGCCTGGCACGCGATCGCCAGCGGGCGCAGATCGGCCGGCATGGTGATCAGTGCAGCCTGGATGTCGATCGGGATTTCTACGCTGACCGGGCCCATCGGCGGCGTCAGCGCGGTTTGCACCGCCAGCTTGATGGTGCTGATCGCAGTATCCACGCTGCGGATGCGGAAGGCCGCTTTCGAGACGGCTTTCAGCATCGTCAGCTGATCCGGCGCTTCATGGATATATGACAGACTCTGGTCGAGGTAAGGGGTTTCGATCTGGCCGGTCAGGTGCAGCAAGGGCGTGCCGGCGGTGAGTGCTTCCACCATGGCGCCGGAGGCATTTCCGGCGGCAGTGCCGGTACTGGTCAGGCAGACACCGAGGCCGCCGGTGGTGCGCGCATAGGCATCGGCCATGTTGGTACCGCCCGCTTCGCCGCGCGCAGGCACGAAACGGATCTTGCCGCGCTCGCCCAAGGCGTCGAGGATCGGCATGTTGTGAATCGAGATCACGCCGAACGCCGCCTTGACGTTGCACTGTTCTAGAAAAGCTGCAATGGCGCAGCCGACGGTAATTTTGTTTTGATTAGGCATGGCGGGAAAGTCCTCCTGAAACATCGATATGGCTGCCTGTTGTGTAAGAAGAAAGCGGCGTCGCCAGAAACACGATCGCGCGTGCCGCTTCCTCTGGGAGGCCGAGACGGCCGAGTTGAATCTGTTTTTTCTGCGCCAATTGGGCGGTCCATTGCTGCCACGACAGCGCGCGCTCCTGGTCCGGCCGGGCCTCGTAACGGCGGCGCCATTGACCGGATTCGACCAGGCCGATCAGGATCCCGTTGACGCGGATCTGGTCGACGCTGAATTCGGTTGCCAGCGCGCGCACCAGGTTGTGCACGCCGGCCCGGGCGGCCGAGGTTGCCACCATGTGCGGCTCCGGCTGCACCGCGAGCAGTGAATTCACACAGACGACCGCGGCATCGGGCGCGCGTTGCAGCTGCGGCAGGAAGGCCCGGGTCGGATGAATGACGGAAAAGAATTTGAGCTGCAGTTCTTCCAGCCACGCCGCATCGTCGGTGTCGGCGAAGGTCGAGATACGGCCCTGGCCGGCGTTGTTGATCAGGATGGAGACGGTGCCGAGCGCCTGCTCGACCTGGGCAGCGAAATCGCGCACCTGTTGCGGCGCCAGCACGTCGCATACCGCGCTCAGGATGCGGCTGTCGGGAAAGCGCTGGCGCAGACCCGCTTCGGCCAGCGCGAGACGCTCCGCATTGCGACCGCACAGCGCGACCGCAGCGCCGGCTTCGAGCAGCAACTCGACGGTTGCCAGCCCGATGCCGGCAGAGCCGCCAGTCACGACCGCGACTTTACCGTCGAGATTGATCATGCGCATGGTGATTACCTCCGCCACAGGTTGACGACCTTGCCCGATTGTTCCGGTGCATGGTCGAGCAAACGTGACAATTCACTGGCGCTGCCACGCACGTGGCCCACGATACCGTCCAGCTGGCTGGCCTCGATGTGCGGCGCAGGGATGGTCGCGCCGAGTGCGGCCACGACCTTGCCGGTATGGTCGCGCACCGGCGCTGCCACGGTCGATATGCCGCGTTCGAAGAAGCCCTCTTGCAGCACATAACCGCGCTCCATATCTTGCTGCACGATGTTGAACAATTCGAGCACGGTCTTCGGCGTGTTTTCGGAGAACACTTCCAGATGATCTTCGGGATACAGCTCGCGTAACTGGTTCAAGGACAGATCTTGCAGCAACACGCGGCCGAGTACCGTCGCATGGGCCGGCAGCCGCGTGCCGACGTTGACCGAGCTGACGAAGGCGGTCGGCGTGACGGACTTGGCGACGTATACGATGTAACGGCCGTCACGCACCACCAGGTTGCAGGAATAACCGATTTCATCGCGCAGGCGTTCCAGCAGCGGACGGCCGATCTCGGTCAGCTCAAGCGAGGCCAGATATTCGAAGCCGAGGCGCAGCACGGCCATGCCGAGACGGTAATCGCGGCCGCCTTCGGAGCGCTCGACAAAGCCCATGCGCTCGAGCGTGGTCAGCAAACGGAACACTGTCGAACGCGGCACGCTCAGGCGCTTTGCCAATTCCGGCGCGGACAGGGTCTTGTCCTGGCGATTAAATTCGCACAGCAGGCGCAGACCTCGCTCGAGTCCTGGAACGGCGTATTTTTCCTGCGTATCTTCTTCTGGCAGCTCTGGTTTGGTCATGATTTTTCCTGTTGAATTTGTTAACTATCAATCCTGGCGAATCGCGGCAGCTACCGCGTCGGGCTGTTCGACGTAACAGGCATGGCCGGCTTCATCGATCAACGCGAACGGCAGCGCGAATTGCGTCGCCAGTGCCCGGCTGTCTTGCGGCGTGGTGATCGCATCGGCACCACCGCAATACACGGCGCCTGTAACACCTACCGGAGCATAGTTTTGGATTGCGTCGCCGCACAACATATGCACCGCTTGCGTATATCCGGCGGGGTCAAGCTGCTGCATGTTCCAGCGCACCCAGGCGCGTGCCGCGTCGCTTGCTTGCGGCGACAGCATGCGACCGGAACGATGCTCGGCCATGCCGCTCACGCCCATGTTTTCCAGCGCGGCCAGGCGATCCTGCGCTACCTGCTGTCCCTGCGCGCGCCTGGCGGCGCTACCGTAACCCTGTGCAGGGCTGAGCAACACCAGCTTCGACACGCTTTCGCCATGCGCCGCGGTATACGCTGAAGCCATGATCGCGCCGAGCGAATGGCCGACCAACACGCAGCGCTTGATGTCCAGCGTTGTCAGCAACTGGTGCAGGCGCGCCGCATAATCCGCAGCGCGCGGCAGCGCATTGGCCAGTGGCGAGGAACTTCCGTATCCCGGTGCATTCCATGCGATCACCTGCGCCTCGTGCGCCATTCTCAGCGCGCAAGGCAGCCAGGACGCTGCGCCAGAGCCGATCCCGTGCAGCAGCACGATGGCCGGACCTGTTCCGCAGGTACGGTAAGACACGACGCCGCCGTCCACCGCGATGCGACGCTCGGGGAAGCGTTCGTCCAACAGGGACATGGCGTCCTGCAGGTCGTCACGGCGGACCGCGGATGCGCAAGCGGTCGTCATATCAGCCACGCTTGATCTTGGTCAGCGGGCTATCCGGCGGATAGGTCGGCGTGACCGGTGTGTTCGAGCCGAGCATCACGCACATCAGCGCATCTTCTTCGCCGATGTTTATTTCCTCGCGGTACACGCCAGGCGGAATCGACACCACATCGCGGTCGGTCAGAATGGTTTCGTAGCGCTCGCCGTCCTTTTCCAGCACCAGCTTGATCTTGCCGCGCAAGACGAAGAACACTTCTTCCACATCGATGTGCAGATGCGACGGTCCTTCATGCCCGGCCGGAATGATCATGGTGGAGAAGGTGAAATGTTCCGACGGAATCGTGTTGCTGTCGGTCGCCACGCCGGTGCCGCCAGTGCCGATATAACGCATTTGCGCGCGGCGGTATTTCGGATCGTAATCGGCCTGGAACTTCAATGCGTTCCAGTCATACTGGCGTGTCGAAAAACGGGCCACGCGAGTATTCATCCAGTCTTCAAAACTCGCGCCCGCCGGCTGATCCCAGCTGCGCTGGATTTTCAATTGTTCTGAAACATCGCCCATCGTTAGCTCCTTGGATTAAATTAATTCATGACAAAGCCGCCGTTGACGGCAAGCACTTGTCCAGTGATAAAACGGGAAAGGTCGGACAGTGCAAACACCACTGCGCCGGACACATCGTCGGGCAACTGGAGGCGCTGCAGCGCGCGCCCGTCCTGATAGGTGCGATAGCGCTCTTCCGGCACGTATTCAGTCGCTTCGACCCGCGTCAGACCGGGCGCGACCGCATTCACGGTGATGTTATCGGCGCCGACTTCGCGCGCCAGCGAGCGTGTCATGCCGATCAGCGCGCTCTTGCTGGCCACATACGCCAGCAGGTTCGGCGCGCCCCACAGTGGCGTGTCGGAAGCCAGGTTGACGATGCTGCCGCGGCCGGATGCGCGCAGTGCCGGGAGACAGGCATTGGTGATCAGCCAGGTGCCACGCACATTAACCGTCATCACCTTGTCCCACAGCGCGATATCGAGTTGCTCGGACGAACGGCCGCCGGAGTTCGTGACCGCTGCGTTATTCACCAGGCCGTCCAGTCCGCCCAACTGTTCGACCACGCTCCGGGCGCAGGTGTCGATCGATTGTGGATCGGCCAGGTCGAGCAGATAGCCGTGCACCTGCAGGCCGCGCCGGGTCAGCTCGGCCACGCTTTGGCGCAGGTTCTCTTCCAGGATGTCAGCCATCGCAACGCTGGCGCCGGCTTCCGCGATCGCGGTGGCAAAGGCCAGACCGAGGCCGCGCGCGGCGCCGGTGACCAGCACCCGGCGTCCGGCTAAAAGTTGGTTCAATGCAGGCATGGCGGCGCTTCCTTATTTGGTGGTAGTGGTCGCTTTGGGCAGGTAGTGCAGAACGCGGCGTTCGGCCCAGACCACGGCGCCGTATGTGACGATGCCAGTCACGGTCAAGGCGCAGATCGCGACAAACACCGCCGCGGTATTGCCTTGGCCTTCGCCGTCGACCAGCAGGAAGCCGAGGCCCTGGTTGCCGCCGACCAGTTCGCCGACCGTGACGCCGATCACCGCCAGTGTCGAGGCAATGCGCAAACCAGAGAACAGCGCCGGCATCGCGGAACGGAATTCGACCAGATGGAAGATCTGCCAGCGGCTCGCATTCAAGGTGCGCACCAGGTTGACCATGTCCGGGTCCACCGTGCGGATCGCGGACAATACATTGATCATTACCGGGAAGAACACGATCAGGATCGCGACGATGATCTTCGGATAGATGGTGTAGCCGAGCCACATCACGAACAATGGCGCGAAGGCGACTTTCGGCGCAATCTGCAGCGCCAGGATGTAAGGCGACAGCATTGCTTCGGCGCGCGGCGATAGGCCGAGCGCAACGCCGACCGCCAAGCCGAGCAGCGAACCGAGCAGAAAGCCGACCACTACTTCCAACGCGGTAATGCCGAAATGGCCGAGCAGGTTGCTGTTGCTCCACATCACGCCGGCTTCTTGCACCACCCTGCTAAAGCGGGGCAGAATAAATTCCGGCATGCCGAGCCAGCCCGGGCCCCATTCCCACAGCGCCAGGAACAGCGCCAGCAGCAGCAAGCTGCCGGTGACAGTCTTGGCCTTGTCATTAAACGAAGGACCGCGTTTTGCTGGTGCTGGCATGACCACATTGTTTGCTGTAGTTGCGGTTTCCATTATCGATCTGTCCCGACGAATTGATTGGTGTACAGATCTTTGACCGGCGAGGCTTTGCTGACGATGCCTTCGCTGACATAAAATTTCTGCACGTTCTCCATGCGCGCCGCATCGATCTGGCCTAGCGGCTTCTGGTTCGCATATACATGCTTGCGATACAGATTAAAAATTTGTTCGATGCTCGCTTCCTTGCCTTTATACGAAGGCACGGCCTCGACATAACTTGCAGCTGCGGCTTTCGGGTCCTTCATGATGTCTTCCATGCCGCGCAGGGTGGCGCGCACTAGGCGCTTGAGCAGCTCGGGCTTGTGTTGAATGGTGTCGTCGGAAGCGAGAATCGCCTGCGCCATGCTCTTAAAGCCATTGCTCTCGATGATGTCGACCTTGGCGCCGGCATCGGTGGCGCTGACAATCCAGTCCGGCACACCGGCAAACCCGGACGCTTTGCCGCCGGCAAACACTTGCCAGACGCCTGACGGACCGGCGGCCTGGATCGATACATCGGTCTTGCTCAGGCCGATGCCGCGCAGGTTGCCCAGCAAAGCGTAATAGGTGGTGTCGGTATACGACATCACGGTGACCGTCTTGCCCTTCAAATCCTGCAAGGATTTGATGCCTTCATTCTGGTGCACGCCGACCATGGTCAGCGAGCCCGCGCCCAGCACCGCAATCGCCTTCACCGGCACGCCGTTGGCACGCACGATGATCGGCGTGTCGCCGATTGCACCGCCGATCAAAGCATTGCCGGCGCCAATCTGTTTTGCCACATCGACGCCGCCCTTGGCAGCGACGAAATTGATCTTCAGGTTTTCGTCCGCGTAATAGCCTTTTTGCTGCGCGATCATCCAAGGCGCAAATGCGGGGGTATTCGGCGGCGCCGGCAGCAGGTAAGTTATTTCCTCCGGTGCGGCATGCGCGAGAGGCGCCACTGCTGCTGCCGCCAGTGCCAACGTGCAGCAGAGAGATGCGAGAGGTTTATTCATGCTCATGTTCACTCCTGGTTAGTTTCTTAAATACGCATTTGGATGCGCTTTGATTGGGTATGCGACGGCTGCGCCGCCTTAATGCAGCTCGGCGCTTTCTTCCTTGCCCACTTTCAGCAGTTCCATCAGGCGCCCCTGCAAGGGCCCGATTTCCGGCAGCTTGCGGCGCTCCAGTGGGTTGTCGCGATACGGCAGATCGACCACGATTTCTTCGATGATGGTGCCGGGACGCTCGCTCATCACGAGCAGACGGTCGGACAAGGCGATCGCTTCGACCAGATCGTGGGTGATGAACAGCGCGGTCTTGCGTTTTTCATACAGCATCTTCGCCAGGTCTTGCTGCAACACCATCTTGGTCTGTGCATCGAGTGCGGAGAATGGTTCATCCAGCAGCAATACCTGCGGGTCCACCGCCAAGGTGCGCGCCAGCGCCGCGCGCTGCCGCATGCCGCCGGACAGCTGGTACGGGTAATGCTCTTCAAAGCCTTTCAAGTGACACTTGGCCAGCAGCTCGTCGGCCACGCGTTGTCGTTCGCGCGGTGCGACGCCATCGATTTCAAGGCCCAATGAGACATTGGCGCGGATGGTACGCCATGGCATCAGCAAGTCTTTCTGCAGCATGAACGCGACTTTGCGCACTGGCTTGGTGACGAGCTCGCCACTCACATAGACTTCGCCCGCGCTCGGCAAATACAGACCGGCGCCCATGTTGAGCAAGGTGCTTTTGCCGCAGCCGGATGGTCCGATAATCGAGACCACCTCTCCGCTGCGGATGGAAATATTGACATTGGTTACCGCGGCACGTGGTTCAGATGTCTGCCGGTCGAGGAAGCTCTTGCCAACTTTACGGAATTCGATTTCGATCATGATGTCTCTGACTCGTTAATGTTGATGCTCGA
This sequence comes from Pseudundibacterium arcticum, assembly GCF_042646465.1. Lineage (NCBI taxonomy): Bacteria > Pseudomonadati > Pseudomonadota > Betaproteobacteria > Burkholderiales > Oxalobacteraceae > Pseudundibacterium > Pseudundibacterium arcticum. The sequence continues at coordinate 18,350 of NZ_JBHRTP010000051.1, read as the reverse complement.
AAGCTAAAGCGGGGATGCCTGCTGTGAGCGGTGATTCAAACTACCTGGCCAGCCACTTCTTATCGCCACAAAGAAGCATTGTTTGTTTCACATACGAAACACTGATTCATATATGAGCGGTTATGCGATTGAAATATAACAGATATTCCGGAAAATGCCAGCGGTTTGTTTTAAATAAAAATCGTTGTTTTATATATGGAACAAGATGCGGTTTGGAGGCAGGCGCTGGATCCAAGTGTTCGCGCCGGTTGAACATGGCTCCAGCGCAATATCACGCTCTAATCAATCATCGAAACATAGCAACGTCCATGCATGAGTCGCCCGACGCTTCCAGGCCTAAGAATTAGGTTAAATGGAGGTGTCATGAGTGCAAACCGGTATACAGAAGGCAGAAGATAGAAGAATTCAAGGTCGGAAGCGGTCAAGCAGGTCAGCGGTGACATCCCGGTGCAGTAGTGGCCGCTCGGCTCGGCGCGAGCGCCTACAGTGGGCTTATGCGCATTTGCTGTGGACATACTTATGCATGACCAAGTGCGACACCCACCCGGCTCACGATGGCGCTCCCAATGTGGCGTTCATGGCGATCGTGATCATGATGGCGTTCCGAATAGCTACGACCGCGCTACCGCACAGAAGCCCAATGCATTACGATATCGCCAAGCACCTGAAGGCCGGATGGGACGTTTCTTACCTCGGCCCGCTTCTGGGCCTCTGGTATAAAGGCCTTCATGCGATTGCCCTGGATTTTGCGGGGATTGATGTAAGCTTTTCCTCGCGTTACGACAACTTCTCTGCAGTGTGATCCATATGTTCCAATCGATCCCCGTTCCGATTCGCAAGGAGTGCCCACCCGGTGCCTGCACATGTGATCGGGGCAGCCTATTGAATGACCCTTACGGCGATAGTCGCATACTGATGTTGACATTGGAGGAAGAGAAAAAACTCATCGCGCGGATTGACAATATTTCCAGCTATGCTGACTTGAGGCACATCGAAGAACGCATGCAATCACAGCTGGGCATTGTCCTTCAGATCACTCCAAGTATTCGCGAAGTACGCACGGTGCGTGGCTTTAGCATCCAGCTTATAGAACGCCCCGGGCTTTGCAGGAAGACGCGACAATCCATTCCCGCAGCCATTCGCAGGTGTCTCGAGAAGAATCCGGACATTGTCTATGCCATCCTTAACGCGCGCGACCTCCTTGGTGCTGGCTAAACCAGGGCAAGTCCCCTCTCGAAATGCAGGCTGACAGTTTTCAGTTGGCCGGCGCTTGACCTATGAATCATCTGGACGGCCGCCGGCCTGGCTTTTACACTTCTGTCGGTTCAGCCATCTCCACAGCAGGAAAGACGAGACGGGTTACCGGCTTGCGGCTGAACTGCTCAAGACCTGGGATCAGTGCTCCGAGTTCGGTGCACACGCTGACGACAGTTCTTGCGCGCTGCGTTTAACGGTTACTCCGATTACAAATGTACTGACACGAGCCATACACAGAGCAGTGCCCTCTATGGCTGACGGCGTTCCATCCAGCTCACCTCGGACGGGCGGCCGACCAGGCTCAGCGTCGCCGTTGCCGCCGGCGTGCGCGCAATCACTTGGCCGCCGCGGATCACTGCTAACCGGGTCGCACGCAGGCGGATCGCCTCGACCGTATCGCGCGCCTGCAACAACACCAGGTCGGCCTTGCAGCCGACGGCGATACCGTAGCCGTCCAGCCCCAGGATGCCCGCTGGCGCCGTGGTGACCGCATCGAAGCAGGCGCGCATCGCGTCCTGGCCGGTCATCTGCGCCACATGCAGCCCCATGTGCGCGACCTCCAGCATGTCGCCGCTGCCCATCGGATACCACGGGTCCATCACGCAATCATGACCAAAGGCGACTGCGACGCCGGCTGCCACCAGTTCGGGCACACGGGTCATGCCACGCCGCTTCGGATACGTGTCATGCCGGCCCTGCAGCGTGATGTTGATGAGCGGATTGGCAATCGCGGCGACGCCGGCTTCGCGGATCAGGGGGATCAGCTTGGACACATAGTAGTTGTCCATCGAATGCATCGAGGTCAGGTGTGATCCGGCCACCCGGCCTTGCAGGCCGAGGCGCTGCGTATGGTAAGCCAGTGTCTCGATATGGCGCGACAGCGGATCGTCCGACTCGTCGCAGTGCATGTCCACGCGCAGCCCGCGCCCGGCCGCCAGCTCGCACAATATGCGAACCGATTCGGCGCCATCGGCCATCGTGCGTTCGAAGTGCGGGATGCCGCCGACCACGTCGATGCCTTTGTCGAGTGCGCGTGTCAGGTTGTCCAGCGCACCTGGTGCGCGCAGCACACCATCTTGCGGAAAGGCGACCAGCTGCAGGTCGAGATAGGGTTTCACCTTTTCGCGCACGTGTAGCAGTGCATCGACGGCCAGCAGACGCGGATCGCAGACATCCACGTGCGAGCGGATCGCCAACAAACCCTTCGCCACCGCCCAGTCGCAATACGCGAGCGCACGCTCGACCAGCGCTTCTTGTCTCAGCAGCGGCTTGAGCTCGCCCCACAGCGCGATGCCTTCCAGCAGGGTGCCGGACCGGTTCACGCGCGGCAGGCCATAGGACAGCGTCGAGTCCATGTGGAAGTGAGCATCGACGAAAGGCGCGGACACCAGTTGGCCAGCCGCATCGATTGTCTCGCCCGCCTGGGCTGCCAGCGCCGGCTGCACCGCGACGATGCGGCCATCTTCGACGCCAATATCGATGCCGCTGCGGCCGTCCGCCAGCGTACAGTTGCGAATGATTAGATCAAGCATCAGACAACTCCACGAAATGCTGCCGTCAATTTGTACTAAAAGAGTGCCGCAAACAAGTGCCACGAAAACACAGGTTCATCAAGCAATATCCACTGTAGATTCAGTGTCCAGCCCGCAACCTCGCAGCAGCAGCTTGGTCAGGTGCGCAGTCGCGGACTCGATTTGCCGGGCCCCCAACCGCTTCACGCCCAGTACCGCGCACACCTGCGGCTCGAAATCCGCATAGGTCTGGGTTGCAGCCCAGATCGTGAAAAAGAGGTGGTGCGGATCGACCGGCGCCATTCTGCCGTCGGCGATCCAGCGTTCAATCACGCGGGCTTTGACATCGACCAGCGCGCGCAGGTCAGCGCGCAGATAATCGCCGATCTCGGCCGCGCCATGCAGGATTTCGTTAGCAAACACCCGTGATGCATCGGGATGGGATGCGGACAGCTTCATCTTGGCGCGGATGTAATCCGATAGTGCGCGCTTGGGGTCATTGTCCTCGCGGATGCTGTCGGTCTCGGCCAGCCAGAGCGACAGCGTATTGGCCAGCACCGCGCGATAGATATCCTTCTTGGTCCGAAAGTAGTAATGCAGGTTGGATTTAGGCATCTGCGCGCGCTGCGCGATCTCGCCCACGGTCGCGCCAGCAAAGCCGGCGCGGGCGAACACATATTCTGCCGCGTGCAGTATGTCGGCTTCATTGCTGAGGCGAATTCGTCCTTTGCCTTGCTGCTGCATCGCGCAGACTTACTTGGTACCGAACATGCGGTCGCCGGCATCACCGAGGCCGGGGATGATATAGCCATGATCGTTCAGGTAGTCGTCGATCGCCGTCGTGGTGATCGATACATCCGGATGCGCCGCCCGCAAGGCGGCGAGGCCTTCGGGCGCCGCCAGCAGGCACACGTATTTGATGGCGCCGGCACCGGTTTCCTTCAAGCGGTTGAGCGCGGCGATCGCTGAGTTGCCGGTCGCCAACATCGGGTCGACCACGATCACCAGGCGCTCGCTGATATCCTCGGGCACCTTGAAATAATATTCGACCGGCTCCAGCGTTTCCGGATCGCGATACAGACCAATATGGCCGACACGCGCGGCCGGCAGAACGTCCAGCATGCCATCCAGCATGCCGTTGCCGGCGCGCAGGATCGACACCAGGCACAGCTTCTTGCCGCTGATGGCCGGCGACTTTGTCGTCGCCAACGGCGTCTTGATCGTGACCAGCTCGGTCGGCAGGTCGCGCGTGACCTCATATGCGAGCATCTGACTGATCTCGCGCAGCAAGCGGCGGAAGTTATCAGTCGTCGTCTCCTCGCTGCGCATATAAGTCAGCTTGTGCTGGATCAGCGGATGGCTGATCAGGTTCAGGTTTCTTGTCATCGCATCTCCCGGGTTATCGTTGCTCAAAATACGGTGCCATCGCTGACGATGCTGACCGGCGGCATACCGCCTGGTCGGCGTTCTGCTGCAATCCGGCGTCCGGCGGCCCAAGTGCCGCCCTCCAGCACGCGCGCCAGCGGAAACGCCTCGGCGCTCACACCCAGCTGCGCGCGCACTGCGTCGGCCACGCGATCGAGTGCGATCACGGTCAGCGCGCGCCATTCGACCACCGCCGGCTGGTCTACCGTCAGGCTGGTGCTGCAAAAAGCCGGATCGCGCGGCAGCACCAGCCCGAGGTCGAGCAGCAAGCCGCCGTTGCGGTATTCCGGCAGGCCGGTCAACTGGTCGAGGCCGGTGACGCAAAAGCCCGCTTCTTCCAGCGGCTCCAGCAGCGAGTAAGTCAGCCATTGCATGAGCTTGTGGAAAGGCAGCAGCCCGCCCTCCACGTCCGGATGGCGCCAGCAATCGCCGAGCGACACGCCGTCCAACAGGATGCGGCCGGGCCAAACCGGACCCAGCGCGCGCAGCAGGGTCTCGAGGATGAATGACGCTTCGATCTCCTTGCCGTGCGCATGGTCGGCCAGGTAATCGAACAGATTGCCCAGGCGCCGCGTCGGGCCGAATACGGTGGGCGTGGCCGCGGCCACTTCGCCGAGACGGCGCAGCATCTGGACCCGGCCCGCGAGTCCCACCAACGGATTGCTGTCGCTCACCTGGAAGGCAGTAGCCACGGTTTGCTCAGACAGCGCGACCAGCGCCGACGCATCGGTGCGCAAGGGCTGGTTGCGCTCGGCCGACAGTGTGCCGCCGGCAAACAGCGCGAGGCTGGCCACACCCAGGCCTTCCGAGCGGGTCAGCTGGATCTGGTTGGACTGGTCGAGGTAGCGCCAGTCCGGACCGGCGCCCGCATCCAATTTGACGGAACCGTTCGTCGTATTGATCGCATAAACGACGTCGTCAAACCCGCCGGACAGCCACAACGTCTTCCGCGCCGACATTGCTAATATCCGGAATGCCGCCGCGCGGAATTGGCCGGTCTGACTTGCTCCCCAAATTAGTCCGACATCGACATAGAGTCTGCGGTTACTCATCAGTAATTTCTTGCGTCACATCAATAGGAAGAGGCTAAACGGGTACACGATTGCATATAGACGATATGGCATTGTTTATTTGGCAATAATTTTCCGCAGCTAACAAGCGATAGCAAGAAATCCGATGCCTAATGGCACGTAGGAAGGTGATCTTATTGCGGTCGAAAGAAAATCGATAAAAACAGGCGATGCGGCGGCGTCGACTTTCTGCCGAATTTATATCAGTGAATCGCCCTTGGTTTGGCAGACGCTTCCAGGCCTAAAAATTAGGTTAAATGGAGGTGTCATGAGTGCAAAGCGGTATACAGAAGAATTCAAGGTCTAAGCGGTCAAGCAGGTCAGCGGGGACATCCCGTTGCAGAAGTGGCCGCTCGGCGTGAGCGCCCACAGTGGGACTTATGCGTACTTCTGTGGACATACTTGTACATAACCAGGTGCGACACCCTCCCGGCTCACGATGTCGCTCCCAATGTGGCGGTCATGGCGATCATGATCATGATGGCGTTCCCAATCGCTATGATCGCGACCGCGACGGCGACGGCGTTCCGAATCGTTACGACCGCGTTACCGCACAGAAGCCCAATGCATTACGATGTACGGCAGGCATTCGCCACATTAAGGAGAAAAAAATGAACATTAAATTCTCAAGCAAAGGCATTCTGTACGCCCTCGGCTTTATCACCCTCTCCGCGATGTCCGTAACGGCCTTCGCGCAGAGCCGCGAATATCAGCGCGGTTACGATCAGGGTTACCGCGATGGGTCCGAGGCTCAAAGCAGCCAGGATCAGCAACGCGGACCGGTAGGACGAATCATCATTGAGAAAGCCAATTATGGTATTCGTGAAGCATCATGCGATGCACGGGATACCGTGCAGAGAGCGGTCGGCCGGCGCCGCAACCTTTCGATAGCAGCGAATAACGAGCTGTGCGGCGATCCTGCTCCAAATCGTCCGAAGCAGCTCTATGTAGAGTATCGCTGTGGCGATGGACCGGCATTACGCGCACGGACCCGCGAAGGTGGCACCGTCACACTGACTTGCCGATAACAACGGCGGTGAAAAAATAATGGCGCGACGACCGTATCGGTGTCCGCCATTTTCATTTTCCTGATCGATGTTGTCTGTCGCGGCCCGCTTATTTACTCGCTTGGTTACCGCATTCAAAAAAATTCACACTGCTTGAGATAAGCCCCCTACCCCGACAAACGCTCGTGGCCGATTGGTGTACGGACCCTACCGTTTTTGACCGTCGTTTTATAACAGGGCAATTCGTGTACGCAACGTATCGCCCGCCGCGTAGCAGCGCCGTTACCTATGTTTTTTTCGCCTACTGGCTTCGATTGGCTGCTCGATGGCAGCAACCGTGCATGGGGCCGACTGCGAGACTGCTGGCGCCGAGCGCGGGATTGCGCTACTCCAGCCGGAAGCCTACCTTGATCGTGACCTGGTAGTGCGAAACCTTCCCGTCCGCGATATGTCCTCGCGACTCGACCACTTCATACCAATCCATGTGCTTGACCGTGAGCGCTGCCTTGGCAATCGCATCGCGTATCGCGTGATCGGTACCCTCGCTTGAGGAGCCGACCAGTTCGATAAGCTTGTAAGTCTGTGCGGACATGATGTTTCCCCAATTAAGAAAGCCTGACATCGAAAGGTTGTTCTTCGCAAACAACTACCAATATTGCTCCCAAACGCGCCGGCAGTCATTACGCAGCGCACCAATGCGTGCGCGAATCCGGTGGCGTGTCAAGATAGCGTGGGCGCCGCCCGGCCCTTGGGGCTTGTTGTCTTATGTTCTTTATAAATCGGTTCGAGGTGGGATGTTTGCGCCAGAACAATCGCGCCCGGCTTTGTGTCCAGGCTTCGTCAAATTCTCGTCAAGTGGTTCGACATGGACCTGCGCCGCGCGCGCAGGGAATGCGGAGTTGGCATTGCAAGGAGCTTCGCGTACATCGCGCGAGGTGGGAATGCAGGTCGCGGAAGTTTGCGAATGGTCGCGAGCGATGGTCTAATAACGGTCGGACCTGCCCCAACCTTCATGGCCTTCGCCACCCCTGTCGCGGTGGTGGTCATGCCAATCGCCGCCGCCATGCCTATAGCCGCCTTCCCAACCTGGACCATACGGCGCCACTACACACCCGCCGAGTAACACGGCCAACGTAACAAAAATTGTCAGACGTTTCATGGCGGGCTCCACAATAATTGGCGACATACGTTTCGACACCAACGTCTGCTGGCGGTTCACGTCAGGTTAGTAGACCAAACCCCACCCAATACGCCATGTTTAGCCACCGTACGCTGGAAGAACGCATTCCTGTTCAATAAGAGCGACCCCGACCGCTGCTCAGGCCGATTGCAACTCCTGATATAGCGCAATAAATTCATGGCTTAACTTGTGACGCGCATCCAGATGAATCATCGGCAGACCCTGTTCGTGCGATTCGCGAATCCTGATTGAGCTGGAGAGCTTGCTATCGAGCACCGGCAGGCCTTCGGCCAAGAGTTCGTTCACCATACGCAGCGGCAGACTGGCGCGTGGCTGGAACTGATTTACGACGATGCCCTCGACCGCCAGCGTCGGATTGTGGTCGGCCCTGATCTCCGCCACATTGTTCAGCAGTGTGTAGAGCGCCTGGCGCGAGAAATCGTCGCAGTCGAACGGAATCAGGCAACAGTCGGCGGCGATCAGCGCGGACTGGGTAAAGAAGTTATAGGCTGGCGGCGTATCGATGATGATTTCGTCATATTCTTTTGCCAGTTCGACCAGAGTGTCGCGCAGTTTATAGATCTTGTGGCGCGATTCGAGCTTGGATTGCAGATCACCGATTGCCGGGTGAGAGGGAATCAACGACAGGTTCTCGAAACGGGTTGCATGCACGTAGCTGTTCGCCGCCTTGGGGTAAATAACGAAATCCAAGGTCTGTTGAAAGTAATCGGCCAAAGTAGGAGTCGCCTCCTTGGCCGCGTCGCCCATCAGATAGCGGCTGGAATTACACTGCGGATCAATGTCAATCAACAACGTTTTTTTGCCTTGGTGCGCCGCAATGGCGGCGAGGTTAACCGCTATGGTCGATTTCCCGACTCCGCCCTTTTGATTGAAGATGACACGTTTCATACTGCATCCCGTTGAAGTAATTGTCCTGATGAGGATTTTAGCTGATTGCTGCAATGCAAAAAATTATTCCGTGTCGCTTATTTGCTGACGGTTGTGTTGCTTTCGCAACAAAGTACTACCAGCGAATGATCTTGCCGGGGTTCATGATGTTCTTCGGATCAAATGCATGCTTGAGTGCGCGCATCATGTCGATCGCATTGTCGCCATGTTCCTGCACCAGAAAATCCATCTTGTGCAAGCCGACCCCGTGTTCGCCAGTACAGGTACCGTCCATCGCCAGCGCACGCGACACCATGCGTGCGTTGACGCCTTCGGCCTTCGCCACATCGGCCGCATCATGCGGATCGACCATCATCAATACGTGAAAATTGCCATCGCCGACGTGACCGATGATCGAATAAACCATCTCATTTTTTTCGCAATCGGCCTTGGTATCGAGGATGCATTCGGCCAGCCGCGAAATCGGCACGCAGCAATCGGTCGAGATCGACCTGGCACCGGGACGCATCTGCAATAGCGCGAAATAGGCGTTGTGACGCGCGGTCCACAAGCGCGATCGGTCTTCCGGGCGCGTGGCCCATTCAAAGCCGACTGCGCTGTGTTCTGCTGCGATTGATTGCACCAGTTCTGCCTGTTCCTGGACGCCCTGCTCGCTGCCGTGAAATTCAAAGAGCAGCAACGGCTGCTCCGGCAGATTCAGCTTGTCATGCGCATTGATGGCCTTGACGCCATTCTCGTCCAGAAATTCAACCCGCGCGATCGGGACGCCCATCTGGATGGTCTGAATCACACAGTTGACGGCATCTGAGGTGCTCGGAAACGAGCATACCGCCGCTGAAATGGCTTCCGGTTGCGGATACAGCTTGACCGTGACTTCGGTGATGATGCCGAGCGTGCCCTCGCTGCCGACGAAAACGCGCGTCAAGTCGTAGCCGGCCGATGATTTTCTTGCGCGGGTGCCGGTCTTGATGATGCGGCCGTCCGCCGTGACCACCGTGAGCGCCAGCGTGTTCTCGCGCATCGTGCCGTAACGCACCGCGTTGGTGCCGGAAGCACGGGTCGCCGCCATGCCGCCAAGCGACGCATCGGCGCCCGGATCGATCGGGAAGAACAAGCCGCTATCCTTGAGCTCCCGATTCAATTGCTTGCGCGTCACGCCCGCCTGCGCGGTCGCCGTCAAGTCCTCGGCATGCACCGCCACCATTTGATTCATTTGCGACAGATCGATCGTCACTCCGCCTTGCAAAGCCAGCACATGGCCTTCCAACGACGTGCCGGCGCCGTAGGGAATGACCGGCACGCCATGTGCATGGCACAGCTTGACGGTGGCCGCCACTTCGTCGGTCGACTGGGCAAACACCACGGCGTCGGGCAGCATCGGATCATACGAGGATTCATCGCGGCCATGATACTCCCGCACCGCGTGCGTGGTGGACAAGCGCTCATCGAAGATCGACAGCAATGCCGACAATAGCGATTCCGGCAACGCCTGATTCAGTACCGAAGATTGAACTGGATGATTCATGGCGATCTCCCTGTTGATGCAATCTTACCCCCTAAAAATCCACCCCCTCGTCACAATCGCAACAGAGGTGGGGGAAACTTCACTGGCAGGCACTTGAACCTCCCGTAGTTTTCCTGATATGGGGACGGGTCACCTAGCCTCGACATCAGCGCTAGAATATGTTTTTAACCAACCTCGGCAGGCTCGTAACCATTGGCGCAGATGGTTAAGCGGCCAGACGCGTTTATGCAAATGCCTGCGCATCTGCCGGAGTTTGATGAAATGTAAGGATTCCCTCACTGCTGTGACTAACTGTCAACGATCCATAGTGGTCGACAGTCAACAGCAAAGGATGTCCTGCCATGTGCAATCGGAGACAAGTTCTACGCCGTTTTACGGCTTTTGCCGGAGGCATGTTCGCGCTGCCCGGGGCGCTTTTCAGTCCGGGCGTTCATGCAGCGGAACCGTTTGAAGTCATGCATACCGATGCCGAATGGCGGAAACGGCTGACTTCGCAGCAGTACAAGATATTGCGGCAAGCCGGAACCGAGCGGCCGTTTTCGAATCCGCTCGATCATGAAAAGAGAACGGGCGTGTACGTTTGCGCAGGATGCAAACTGCCGCTCTTTTCTTCTCAGACCAAGTTCGACAGCGGCACTGGTTGGCCGAGCTTCTGGAAGCCTCTGGACAAGGCGGTAGAGAAGTCGACCGACACCATATTAGGCATGACGCGCGACGAAGTGCATTGTCGCCGATGCGGTGGTCATCTTGGCCATGTGTTCGACGATGGACCACCACCTACCGGCTTGCGCTATTGCATGAACGGTACTGCACTGATCTTTATTTCCAAGACCTAATCCGTAAACACCTGCAAACACCTGCAAGCGCCTGCGATCACCTCTGACGCGGCGCTATGCGACCTGGAGCAATAACATGAGATTCGAACGCAATGGCTTTTCAACAAAACGGCATTTTCTGACAAGCGGCAAACTGTTTCTGCTTGCCGGGGCACTGCTAATAGTTGGTGCCGGTATCCAGTTCACCAACAGCGTGGCAGGCGAGAGCGCCGTCAAAATCCCGCCGCCAGCAGTGGACGAAGTCGCCGGCACGCAAGGTGCCCAGGAGAAAGCGGTTTTTGCGGGCGGGTGCTTTTGGGGCATTCAAGCCGTATTCCAGCACACTAAAGGCGTGCTGCAGGCGGTGTCTGGGTATGCCGGAGGCAAGCAGGAGACCGCGGACTATGAGCGCGTGAGCTCCGGCAATACAGGACATGCGGAATCGGTGGAGATCACCTTCGATCCCAAGCAAATTTCTTACGGGAGGCTGCTGCAAATTTATTTTTCCGTGGCGCATGACCCGACCCAGCTCAATCGACAATTCCCTGACTCAGGGACACAGTACCGGTCGGCCGTTTTTTACAGGAACACCCACCAGAAACAGGTTGCCGAACGCTACATTGCGCAGTTGGACGCGGCGCATGTCTTTCCACGCAAAATCGTGACGCAGTTGAGCCCGCTCAGTGCCTTCTATCCTGCGGAAGCCTATCACCAGGATTACGCCACCTTGCATCCGGAGTCGGGCTACATCGCGACTTACGATCTACCGAAAATCTCCAATCTGAAAAGCACGCTTCCGGAAGTGTATCGGGACATCCCCGTGCTGGTGACATCACAGGCGCCTGGGAAGCTCACTAACCGAAAATGAAACTGGCGGAGCGTCCTGCGATGCACTGCGATGCCTGGCAATTTTCGCGACCACCGCAGCGTTTTTCGAGGTTAGTTCGTTAATCTTCGCAGTGCGCGTAGAAAATTCGACGCGTCCAGACGCGTCATCCTTTCCCTTTTTGTCTAATGTAAACGCTCCGTAAACCCCGGTCTGGGGCTTGCGTGGCTGGAAATTAGCAATGTCCCGGCTTTACAGATTTCGGCCTGTAGCCTTTTTTATTTTTGTCTGATTTGCACCCCATTTTGTCCTCCACGATTTAAAAAACCGCCCCACACGCAATCCAAGCTGCTCACTCAGCAGAAATGCAAATACGGCATGTCGTCGGATGATAGACGTCTGCAAATCTGCATTCATCTGCGCTTTAGCGATAATATGTCCCCGGTTGATGCTGCGGGGCAACCAATTCAGGCCGAGCGCTTCGTTCTTCGCTACTCCCATATTTCTGTAAATATAGAATGTAGATAACCAATGCATAGATTCAGGACAACGGTGTTCAGCAGCCTCCCGAAGTCAATCGACCCCAAGCAGGCGCTGCGCATGCGCCGCTATTTCATGGCGGCCGGGACGTCTCTCCTGGCGATCGGCCTGCTGTTTGCCTGCTATCTGCAGGGCGCTCTGTCAAGCGCCGCATTCTTTCAAAGCGCCACCCTTGTCCTGCTGGCGATCCTCGCTTTCTACGTCGTGTTCCGCTCCGGGCTCAATCTGAGGTTCAGCGATCCGAATCTCGCCGTTCCGCAAATGTTGGCCTCGAGCCTCGTGACCCTGTACGCCATGTACGCTGCCGATGGGGCGCGGGCTGTGTTCCTGGTGCTCCTGTTGATGGCCTTTCTGTTCAGCGTGTTGCAACTTACGCGACGGGCATTACTGGTTTACGCTGCGTGTATTTTAGGTGCCTACGGCGGCGTGATCGGCCTGCTGTGGCGCTTCAAGCCGCGCTCGCTGGACCTGCGTCTGGAGCTGCTGCAGTGGCTGGCGCTTGCGCTCACCCTGCCCTGGTTCGCGCTGATGGGCGGCTTTATCAGCGGGCTGCGCAAGCAGTTGCACAAAAGCAACAAGGAACTGCAAGCGGTGTTGCAAAGGGTTCAGGCGAGTGAGGCGAGCCTGGCTCAGGCCCAGCGCATCGCCGGGCTTGGTAGCTGGACGCTCGACCGCGCGCGTCGTTCCGCCACCTGGTCTTTGGAGACCTATCGCCTGTTTGGCGTCGATCCCGCACAGCCCACCCTGACCGGCGAACGATTCGTGCGGCTCGTGCATCCGGAAGACCGCCTGCATTACAACGAACTCATACAAACGGCGTTGCGCGAAGGCCTTGATTTCGACGACCAGTTCCGCATTGTGCTTCCCAATGGCGAGATTCGCTGGTTGCACGCGCTGGGACAGCCGGACGTCGACGCCGATGGAAACGCGACGCTTTTGCGCGGCACGGTGATGGATATCACTAAGCGCAAGGTCGCGGAAGACGAAATCCGGCAATTGGCTTTCTACGATCCGCTCACCCGTTTGCCAAACCGGCGCTTGCTAACCGATCGGCTGCACCACGCGTTGGCTGCCAGCACCCGCAGCAAGCGGCACGGCGCCTTGCTGTTCATCGATCTCGACAACTTCAAGACCATCAACGACACTCTCGGGCATGATAAGGGTGACCTTTTGCTGCAACTGGTCGCCAAGCGTCTTTCAAGCTGCGTGCGCGTGGCAGATACGGTGGCCCGGCAGGGCGGCGACGAGTTCGTCATCATGCTGATGGACCTGAGCGAGGTCCCGGAGGAAGCGGCCGTGCAAACAGAGGTCATTGGTGAGAATATCCTCGCAGCCCTGAGCCGGCCCTACCAGGTCGCCGGCCATGTCTACCACAACACCGCGAGTATCGGCGCCACGTTGTTCGATGGTCACCTCGAATCCACCAATGAGCTGCTGAAACGCGCAGACCTCAGCATGTACCAGGCCAAGGCGGCAGGCCGCAATGTCCTGCGCTTCTTCGAAGAGGACATGCAGGCAACCGTCACTCTGCGCGCCGAGATGGAGACGGCTCTGCGCCAAGGGCTGCAGGACGGTCAGTTTCTCCTTTATTACCAAGCCCAAATAGATGACGCGGGTTGCGTGACCGGTGCCGAAGCTTTGGTGCGCTGGCAGCATCCAGTACGCGGCCTGGTATGTCCTGCCGAGTTCATTCCCCCAGCTGAGGTGACCGGGCTGATCCTGCCTTTGGGCCGCTGGGTACTGGAAACGGCCTGTGCGCAGCTGACAGCCTGGTCCTCCCGTCCGGCAACGGCCCACCTCACTATGGCGGTGAATGTCAGCGCCCGACAGTTCCGGCAGCCCGATTTCGTGAAGCAGGTGGTGGAACTGCTGGATCGTACTGGAGCCAATGCACGAAAGCTCAAGCTGGAGCTGACCGAAAGTATGCTTCTGGACAACATGGAGGAGATCATCGCCAAAATGAGCGCGCTGAAAGCCCTAGGTGTGGGCTTTTCGCTGGATGATTTTGGTACCGGCTATTCGTCGCTGTCCTACCTTAAGCGCCTTCCCCTGGACCAGCTCAAGATTGACCAGTCCTTCGTCAGGGACGTGCTCACTGATCCCAACGATGCCGCGATTGTTCGCACCATTGTGGCTCTCGCGCAAAGTCTCGGCCTGTCGGTTATCGCGGAGGGAGTGGAAACTGAGCCACAGAGAGACTTCCTTGCCCGCAATGGCTGCAATGCCTACCAGGGCTACTTGTACAGCCGACCGCTGCCGCCCGAACAGTTTGAGTCCCTGAATCTGATAGGCGTCCGTTCAAAGGGATTAAGCGATCTCAATATCCACGTTAGCCCTGAAATAATTGAACCAGCCTTAATCGGTCCAAGCCCTATCAGTTAATTTCGCGCTCAACCGGGAACCCTGGAGCAGATTCTAGCGTCGCAACAAAGAACCACCCAAGCCCTGTAGCGGCCCCAGAGGGTTACGTTCATCCACAAATTGCTGGATATTCGGCTTGCCGCTCCACAGTTTGTATATCACGCGCGTATTCCTGACCACGACGATTGCATCGAACTGCCATCCGGAAATATCCACGCGGCGGTGGAAACTCAGGAAATCCAGCCAAAAATTGCCAAAACGCTTGCGGTCCAGATGCGTCTGCTCTATCTCATAGGCGACGCAAGATTTGGTTTCCATCAGGCAGCTTTGCAATTCCGGATCCAGCAAACGCACATCGATGGAAGAGCCGGCGACAATCTTGCGCAGCAAGTCGGCGTGGCTCAAGATGGCGACGTTTGGTGTTTTTTCCGGGTCGATGCCTGACGTTTTCAATTCCGCCGTCGTAGTTGTGTAGGGAACAATGCTGTCAAACATGGCTTGTGCATCTGAATAACTGTGCCATGGAGTTCGCATATCCTCCTTGGAATGCGGCAACAGGTCAGCACACCCGGACAGCAATAAGAAAACGCCTGCGATAGAGCATTTTTTCAGAACGCAACGCCGCATCAGCTTCATATGGTGTCCATGTGACCGTTTATTAAGCCCTGGATGAAAGCGATAATCCGCAATCCATTCAGGCAAGAATCACGGAGCAGCCTCAAATATTCGGATCCAGATCTTATCTGGCCTGCAAAATGCCTCCATGAAACAAATAACTGGCGACAATATGGCATAGATCAAACGAATGAAATGCAATCATTTTGCTATCGGCAGCGCTGCCGGTTCACACAAACGGGGTAAAGAAACGTAGTGCTTGGCTGTACCAGCTCAGACTTAAGCTGACAGATGGTGTCAGGAATGAACGGCTGCAATCGACTCGAAGTAGCGATTGAGCCAACGGCCGGGAGCCGGCTCCATGCCGCAAGCAGCGAGGAGGTCCTGAGTTTTGTGTAATCGGGGTATCGTTTAATGCTGCGGCATGCGCTCATCGAGCATGATGGTGAACCGATTCAGCGCCGCTTTCCAGTTCGGAATCGGCATTGCACTATGTTTTTTGTTCGGCCTCTTGTTTGCCGCTATCGTGGCTGGGAGCAGTCTGCTAGGTCAGCACGGCGCGTCCGATAATGGTACGGGCGATGCATTCTGTCCGGCTGTGCTGCGGCTTCGGGACAGCGCGTGTGAGGGTCGCGTTTCATACGCGAGGCTGCAACACCGCATCCTCGGCAATTCACTGAATCATTGACGCTTCATTGCCTCCTTCTTCACCTTCTTGTCGGCCTTTTTCTCCTTCAATGTTTTGGCGGGTTCCTTCTTGGTGGTTTTCTTCGCGTCTTGACTTTTGCTCATGGCACTTGCTCCATCGTTGAAATTTTGAACGCTGCATGGTCGATTAAATGACATTGCAGCCGTTGGTACGTCCCCAGTATAGTAGCACTTGGATTTCTTCAACCGCTATGCGCAATCGCTCCAAATGGCACCCCGATCAGGACAAATCCGGCCAGCCTGGGGCCGCAGGCAATGCATCGCATTCCTGAAAATCACGCCGCTGTTGATTTCCCCGCGCGATGATGAACAAGGCTTCGGCCATACCGATCTGGCCGATGGTTGAATTAAGGCTTCTTCTTGATCAGGGAAGACAAGGCCGCAAAAGGGTTGTGGGTTGCGGCGGCCACGCTGCTGCCGTGTCCCGACGTGCCCTGCTGATCCGCCTCCAGATAACGCGAGTGTTCGTTGTCGTGGCAGTACAGGCAGAGCAACTCCCAGTTGCTGCCGTCGGCTGGATTGTCGTTGTGATTGTGGTTGCGGTGATGCACCGTCAATTGTGACAGGTTGTCACGGGTGAACTCCCGCATGCAGCGGCCGCAAATCCAGGGATACATTTTGAGCGCCCGCTCGCGGTAACCCTGCTCGCGCAGGTCTGCGCTACGGCGGGCATCGGCCACGATCTTGTCCAGCCTGGCGCTATCCGGTTTTTTCTGCAACATGGTTCTTCCTCTGGACTAGCCTACTGAAAGGCGTTTTGCTTAAGCGTTTTGCTTAAGCGCTTTGCTTAAGCGCTTTGCTTAATTTGTATCAGTTAAATTAGACCAATATATCACCACATTCCGTCATCCAAACGCGGACCAAAGGACATCACCTTGCGCTTCATTCACTCCTCGGACTGGCATCTGGGCCAGACCCTGCATAACTTCGAATGCCGCTTCGAGCATCAGGCGAACGCGCCATGCGCGCCGCCTTGCAACGCGAGCGCGATCGGCTTCTGCGCGCTCGACCGTTGTCTTGGGGCCGGGCATCATGCGGACGGCGCGCCGCTTCTGCCGGTCAGGAACCAGGTATGCAGCGCGCCCATACCCTTGGCGTCGATGATGCCGCGCTCCTCGAACAGGAACGGCTCCGCCAGCCGCCGTCGGGTGGCCTCCGTCACCTGCACGCGTCCGGCCACGCCATGGGATTCCATCCGGCTGGCGGTGTTCACCGCGTCTCCCCACAAGTCATAGATGAACTTGCGCTTGCCGATGACGCCGGCCACCACCGCGCCGCTGTTGATGCCAATGCGCAACTGCAAGCGGTAGCCGTTGCGCGCATTGAAGCGGTCCAGCGCGTCGAGCATATCCAGCGCCATGTGGGCCGCCCGCACTGCGTGATCGGGCGCCGGCACCGGCAGTCCTGCGGCAGCCATGTAGGCATCGCCAATGGTCTTGATCTTCTCGAGGCCGCGGTGGTCCGCAATGCTGTCAAAGTCGGTGAAGATTTCATTGAGCATCGCCACCAGCCGCTCCGGGCTCATACCCGCGGACACCCTGGTGAACTCGACGATATCCGCGAATAGCACCGTCACCTCCGGGAAGCTGTCGGCGATGGCCTCCGGGATGCCATCAGCGCTGAGGTCGGGGCGCGCCTTCAAGCGCTCGGCAATGGGAGAGGGCAGCAGGTTGAGCAGCAGCCGCTCCGACACCTTCTGCTCCGCCACGATCTTGTCGTACAGGCCCTTGAGCTCGTCGCCCTGACGACGGATCAGCTCACGGCTTGCCTCCACTTGCCGCAACGTCTGCTCCAGCACTTTGCTGTAATTCAGCGATTCTTTGTGCAACAGGCGCACTTCCAGCATGTTGCGAACGCGCATCAGCACCTCGGCCAGATCAAATGGTTTGCTGACGAAATCCTTCGCGCCGGCTTGCAGCGCGCGCAGCTTGTGACCCGGTTGGGCGGTGATCACGAGGACCGGAAGGTAGCCGCCCGTTTCGATTTCCTTCAAGCCCTCCATCACCTCGAATCCATCCATGCCGGGCATCTGCAGATCGAGCAGGATCAGGTCGTAGCGGTTTTTTCGGTGCAGCGCGCAGACCCCATGCGGATCCATCGTCGACGTGATAGAAGTGTAGCCGGCACCGCGCAGCATCCGCTCGAGCAGCAGGACATTTGCTTCCATGTCGTCAACGACAAGGACGTTGGCGTCAAGTAGGTCGGATGAACTGATCATCGCATGCTTCCTGCCTCATTGGCGCCGATTAACCCTCGCGAATGCCAGTGCCACGTTCAGCGCGTCCATGAACTCATCGAGCTTGATTGGCTTGGTCACATAGCGGAAGAATCCTGCCTGCATGCCCTTCTCGATGTCGCGTGGCATCGCATTGGCACTGAGGGCGATGACCGGGATGTGCGCCGTAGCCGGGTCGTCGCGCAGGATTTTCAGGGCGTCAACGCCGCTGATGTCCGGCAGATTGATGTCCATCACGATCACCTCCGGCTGCGCGGTGCGCGCCAGCGCGATGCCGAGCTGCCCATTCACCGCGGTCAGCAGGCGCAGCTCGGTGTGGCGCGCGATGAGTTGTTCGACCAGTTCCCGGTTCGCCGGGTTGTCCT
>NZ_JBHRTP010000050.1:0-3941 GCF_042646465.1 Pseudundibacterium arcticum | reverse complement strand
GGCGTCGGCGGCGGGGAATCGGACGCCATCAGCTGCGTGAAACCGAGGATCGCATTGAGCGGGCTGCGCAGCTCATGGCTCATGCCGGAAAGGAAATCCGATTTCGCGCGGTTCGCGCTTTCGGCTGCGGCCTGCGCCTGCTTTTGGTCCTCGATGTCGGTAGCGGTGCCCACCCATTTGACGATATGTCCATTGGCGTCCTTAACAGGTATGGCGCGGCCAAGCTGCCATCGATAGACGCCATCGGACGCTCTCTTCATGCGATATTCAAGTTCAAAAGCTTCACCGCTATGCAATGCACTCGTCCAGCGATCTATGACAGTTTGCAAATCATCCGGGTGGAATACCAGGCTCCACCAATGCTCCTTTTGGATTTGCTCCAAAGTGAGTCCGGAATAGGTGATCCAGCGTTGATTGTGATACTCGATCGAGCTATCCGGCTTGGTTATCCACACCATTTGGGGCATCGCATCTGCCAGCGATCTAAAGCGTCGTTCGCCCTCATCAATTTCGCCCTCTAAGGAGGGCAATTTCCCCGGGGCATTGGTATGTTGTTTTCGCATGTTCGCCTACTTGAATAAGCGCAAATACACCTGTTTTGGCACGTGCCCACGCTATCCGGGCGGAGGCCCGCCGACCAAGGCGCCGTCCAGTTCCACCACCCCCGCAAACGGCATTGTTCATCCCGTTCACCGATCACCGATCACCGGATCTTGTACAGCATAGTGTGTGCGGTGATCCAGGACACGTCAAGCTGCCAGGACAAGCGCAAAGCGGATAGGCGCGCTGGTCCGAGGCCATCAGACAGATGGCCCAAAACCATTTCTGCAGGGACAGTTTGCTGACGTGAAACAAGTTGCCTGCTGTGGCTCTAATGGAATGGGCTAGGTTTCCAGTGCCCGCATCGCCGCGTTGGCGTAACGCAGGCGGGTGGCAAGCACACGGGCGAGGCCTTCGAGTAGCTTGGTGGCGACCATCTTGTGCTGGTCGGCGAGCATGTCGAAGTTCTTGCGCGGGAGCGCAAAGAGATCGACATCGGTGAAGGCGATGGCGTCGGCGGAACGTGGTGCGCCATCGAGAAATGCCATTTCACCGAAGAAGTTGCCGCGGTCAAAGGTGCTGAGATGGATGCCTTGCCGGTCATTGAGCGGCAGCATGATGCGCACGTCACCACACCGGATCAGGAACAGTTCGTCGCCGCTTTCGCCTCTAGTGAAGATCCTTTTGCCGGCCTTGATGCTGCGCTTCTCCATGCAGGCTTCCAATGCCACCAGCGCCTCTTCCTGGCATCCCTTGAACAGGTCGATTTCGTGCAGTTCCAGCGGTTTTGCGTTCTCACGATGTAGTGCTGCCTGCTCGATGATGCGATCCTCGACCCACTCGACCGCCTCGTCGAGATCGCCAAATACGCTGACCTGGCTATCGGCGTGGATCAGACCGACCTGGTCGAAGTACTGCTGCAAGTCTTGGCCGTTGGGCAGGTTCTGGGGCAACCGGCTGAAAATCAGGAAGCCGTCGCGTTCGGTCAGCATGTCCTTGATCTGCTTGAGCATGTGGGCGGCGGTGACGTCCACCGACTGAACGCGGCGCATGTCGAGGATAACGTAGGTGCGAATCTTGAGTTCGGTTTCGAGGGTGGTATAGAGTTGGTCGGTCGTGCCGAAAAACAGGCTGCCCTGCAGTTCCAAGATCACGGCCTGGGCGCCACGCTGTTCGAGGATCAGCATCTCCTGTTGGAGGCGGATCTTCTTGGAGAAGGTCTGGTTGCCGTAACTCTTGCGTCGGACGATGCTACCGCCGATTTGTTCGCGGATGAACAGGATGATCGCGAGGACAATGCCGATGCCAGCAGCGGCGATCAAGCTGACCATCAGGGTGACGCCGATGACGGCGACGATGACGGCAAAGTCGAGCATGGTCGAGCGCGACTTGATGAGATCCAGGCTGCTGCGGTCGATCATGCGCACGCCGATGACGACCAGGATCGCTGCTAGAGCGGAGACGGGCAGCCAGGCTATCATCTTGCCGAGGACGAGGAAAACGACCAGCGCCAGGATGCCCTCGAACACGCCGGATAAGCGGCTTTGCGCGCCACTCGACATGTTCACCATGGTTGCTCCCGTGGTCCCTGAGCCGGGCAAGCCGCCGACGATGCCCGAGGCAAGGTTGCCAAGGCCTTGTCCGATGAGTTCCCGGTTCGAGTTGTGGCGGCTGTGCGTCAGTGCGTCGAGGACGACGCAAGTCTTCAGTGTGTCGACGGAGAGCAGGACGGCCAGCGTCAAGGCCGGCATGATCAGGTCTTTAGCCTGTTCCAGATCAAGCTGCTTCATACCCTGCCAGCGGCCGAGGAAGCCATCGATAAAGCCGTGTCCGGCGCCCCCACCTACCGCTATCGGTCCGACTACCAGTGTATTGCCGGTGAACTGCAGCAGCGCGCCATCGGCGAGAGAGAGGCCAAAGTAGCTCAGAACACCAATGAGCAGGGCCAGAATCGATGCCGGCACGCGCTTGGTCAGGCGTGGCGCCAGCACCATGGCCAGGGTGGTCACGGCGCCGACGACGCAAGCTTGCCACTGCCAGAGCACTGGCTCGGACAGGGCCTGCCAGAGTGAGGCGCCAACGGGCGTGCCGAGGAGTTTCGGCACCTGACTGCCGATGATGATCAGGCCGACACCCGAGAGGTAACCGCTGACCACCGGATAGGGCATGTACTTGATCAGGCGCCCGAGGCCGATCAGGCCGAAGATCAGTTGCAGCATTCCGGCCGCCAGGGCGAGAACGGTCAGTTGCAGGAGCACCGATTCGTCGGGGGTGCCATTGTGGATCTGCTCGATGGCGAAGACCGACAACACGGCAGCGGCGGGCGCACACGGCGCGGTGATCAGACGGTCGGTGCCGCCCATGACCGACGCCACCAGCCCGAGCGCTGTGGCGCCAAGTATGCCGGTCAGGGCACCGTAGGCCGAATAGGAACCGCCTAGCGAGGCATAGATGGTGACGCCGAAAGCGATCGCCGAAGGCAGCGCGACCAGCATCGCCGCCAGACCGCCCCAGATATCTCCTGCCAGTTTATTGTTCTTTGCAATATCCACCGTGATCCGCAACCTAGGAGAAGAATAGGGACTACCTGACTATTGCATAAATATGGCAAAAATCACTGTGACTAATTGATTGATCAATGAGAATTCATCAGAAGCGTGTTCGCCGATATGCACGTGCCGAAAGCAGGGCGAGTCTGTAGGACTTGAGGCAAGCGATTTTTAATTTCATGCCGTCGCGTATAACCGTATTTTATTTGACAGCATTTTTATAGTTCATTTTTATAGGAAGCTGAAAATTCTGGGGTGTAGAGGCGGAATCGGTGCGAACCTGCACACCACCGCCATGCTGCTCGACGACGTGCTGCTCGATCCCGCTACGGGCGTCGGTGATCTTGTCCTCGACGAAATGGAACGCATCGACCACGTATTCGTCACCCACTCGCATCTGGACCATAGCCCAGCATGCTTACCGAGGAAATCAGCAAGCTTCACCTGCCTGCGGAAATCTTCTGATCACCGCATGCCTCCTGCCTCATTGGCGCTGATTAACCCTCGCGAATGCCAGTGCCACGTTGAGCGCGTCCATGAACTCATCGAGCTTGATTGGCTTGGTAACGTAGCGAAAGAATCCTGCCTGCATGCCCTTCTCGATGTCGCGTGGCATCGCATTGGCACTGAGGGCAATGACCGGGATATGCGCCGTTGCCGGGTCGGCGCGCAGGATTTTCAGGGCGTCGACGCCGCTGATGTCAGGCAGATTGATGTCCATCACGATCACCTCCGGCTGCGCGGTGCGCGCCAGCGCGATGCCGAGTTGCCCATTCACCGCGGTCAGCAGGCGCATCTCGGTGTGGCGCGCGATGAGTTGTTCGACCAGTTCCCGGTTCGCCGGGTTGTCCT
>NZ_JBHRTP010000049.1:0-6806 GCF_042646465.1 Pseudundibacterium arcticum | reverse complement strand
TTGGCCTCCAGATACTCCCACTAAATTCCATCGTCAGTTGCACTTCATAGTTGAATCCGCGCAGCAAGCAATACCTTGGAGAACCATGTTTTAACTGATACCCCCTATTTTTATAAATTCATGAAGGCTGCAAGGCACAGTTCGTAAGCCGCAGCCGTACGCATGCGGGCAACATTTTTTATGAAAGAATGTGAGCGTCGGCGGGGATTCCTTTAAAATTTCGCAGGAATGGTCTTAATCAATTGAGTTTAAAAGAAAATTCAATTTTCTGATATATCCGAATTCTGATGTCCAACAATCCCATCAACCGACCTGCGGTTTACGCGGCGCGCGTACTGACTTGGGCGCCCCGTTCAGTCTGGCAATGACCTGTTGCGCTTCCTCTGCCTTTTGATGCCATGTAGCCGCTTGGCGCGTATCAAGGAAAGCTGTGCAGTAGCATCTTCCAATTGTGCCTGGATGGTTTTGTTTTCATGGACGGCCAAGTCCCGGTTCGTCGTAGGCTGCCCTCCAGCATGCCTGTTTTCTGCCTTAGATCTCCGAGTTGTTCCTGGAGCGTGGCCCGCTCCGAACGGTGGCGTTCCGCCGCCTGATTGCCGGCCGCGCGGGCGGCGTCCAAAGCCACATAGCTTCGCGGATCGACAGGTGGCGGACTTGTTGAACGGCAGACCATTGGCTGAGCGGAGGAAGTCAATTGTGCAAGTGTGAGCCACCGTCGATCATTGTTGTGCGAAATTTCGGTAGTGATCGCGATTGCATTCCATTGTGCGCTAGAAAGTCACTGGCGAACAATATCGTGCAATCGCGATTGCCAAACCTTAAGCTGCCCAGTGCCCTTTGCGCCAGACCCAGTCCCCGCCCTCCCACTGCCAATGACCGGGAATCCAGAAATGAGCAGGACTTGGCGCAACGGTGATTTGCTCGACAATGACGGTAGGCATCGGACGCACTGTGCCCTGATACCAATGACCGGCCTGCCATAACCAGCCAGTATTACGCCATACCCAGTGTCCAGGTACCCAGGCATAACCGGGAGCGGGCTGCGCGCTGATCACTTCCTGAATGGGAGCCGGCATCTGTTTGACGACGACTTTTTGCGGCTGCTCGCGGACCACGGTCCGCTCTCTTACGACGGTCGTGCAACCGACTGTCGCCATCGCGGCGGCAGCTAAAAAGAGCACGTTCAGCATACGTTTCATTGTTGATCCCTGTTGATTGTTATTCAATTGAGCATGGGAGAACACCAGCTATGGTTTCCCCTGTCTTACACATGCGCTGTCTCAATCATTGTAGACAAGAATTATTTGCCAATTTGTTTGCTGACCGCATTTTCCTGTTGATTCAGTGTTTTTTGTTCTTGCTTGGTGATATGGCCGCCGTTTTGTGACGCCATGGCGCGCTCTTCCTGGCGAATCTGACGATCCTTCTTATGCAATGCCTGCGCTTGACCGCGTGTCAGATCCCCTTCCTTTACTTCATTGTGAATGCGCCGGTTCTGATTTTGAAGGCGATTGTTGACCTGCTCGCGCCGTGGGTGTTTCTTTTGCCAGTGTGTATCGGCAGCGAACGCGCTTATAGCTACGCTGCCAAAAATCATCGTAATGACAGTCACTGCGACAGCCTTTGTAAATTTGGTCATGAGTCTCTCCCTCGTCGTTGGCGGTTTCTGGCGTCTGCCATTGCAACAAAAACGTACTGCCACGCAAAGTTGATGACGGGCATTACAAATTGTTACTCATTGACCAACTGAACAGACCGCAACCCTGCCAAAGAGTGAAAAAATCTTGGTGTCCGTATTCATCGCCGTAGGTCTGCCCTGCCCTTTTGGCCGGGTACCGGGCCACGGAGATCAATTAACAATGATGTTAAAGCGTCACACTTTGAACACTCCGTCATCGTAAGCGTCACTGTATATCTGCCAGTCCTTGTGTACCTGAGCGGCGCAGTCCTGCGACAGGCTTAACAATTGTTTTTCCCATTTGCGACTCTGGCCAAAGGCAATCAGTTCGTCCGCAATCGCCGATCCTTGACGACCGGCGCTACGCAGCTGGTCCCAAGCAACGATACTGCCCATGGTGGACATAACATGCTGCAGTTCGGGCATGGTGTGATGGAGCCGATCAAAAGTGATCCGGTCCTCGGCGGGTTGCAGGCCACGCAATACATAACTGGTTTTGCCAACCACTACCGGTTGCAGGAACGCCATGGAAACCGCCTGGGAGCGTCGCTGTAACTCCACCACCCGGTGCGCCTCGGTTTTCCACTTGGGCTGTAGCACCTTCAGGTGCGGCATTAGCGATGACGGTAGCGCTTCTTTGAGATCGAGCAGGTAATTGCCGTCCGGCGAACCCTTGCCCTGGATAAGAATGACATAACGATCCACACCGAGGCTACCGGTGCCGGCAATCCGGCGCGCCACATCGAGCGGTTTATAAAAGTCCGGATTCGGCTGCTCCTCGGCATATTTTTCCATGAAGGCAGTGATTCCGGCGCGCTGTTTGTCGGACACCGGCAGGGCCTTCTTGCCGTCCACGCGCAGGACGCGCTGCCTGCCTTTGCGTTGGGTGCGTCCGTCGAGAAATTTGGAACGCGGGCGATCACGCAGACCCTCCAGCAATTCTCCAACGATGCCTTGGGCGGTATCGCGCTCCACCCAACGCGTCTTGCCTAGCACAAGTGCGGAAGCGTAGGCATCGAGAAAGCTTTGACCCAGGGTCTGCGCCTCAATGCGACTGGCCGACATGCCGTCAGCCCCGACCAGTACGCTGGTGAGAAAGCGTACTATGTCCCAACTCGCTGGCGCCAGCGCGGCTTCGTCAAAATCATTCACGTCGAAGTAGACAAGACGATTGTCACCCTTGTAGCTGCCAAAGTTCTCTAGATGCAAGTCACCGCAGATCCAGGTCAACGGTGCAGACCGGAACAGGCCGTCTTGAGGTAGCAGGTCATAGAAAAGATGGCACGTCCCGCGCAGGAAGACGAAAGGATTGCTGCGGATATTGCGGTATTTCATCCGTAATCGCTCGGGATCACGGCCCGCATTGAAACTTTGGATTCTACGCACCACATCCACCATGTTTATCTCTCGCGCTGATTGGTTTGAAAAATGATGCCCTGAAAACCTGCCTCGATAGGGCTGCGTAGGCGTCGGGCCACATCGATGCCGGAAATGCGTGAGACCCCCAACTCAACATTCATCCGCTGCAATGCGTCGATATTTACACATACTTGACAGGATACTAATGAATTACGCAACCTGTCTATAAGGTGAAGAGGTGCCGGTATATGTCCAATCACTTGCCGGACTGACGCGACGCAGAGGCGATCTTGCTTGAAGAGGTTGTTTCACCAGGGCGAACCATGGCCGATTGGCAGAAACGGAAGCGGGGACCGATGATCAGCATGAAACTCTCCATCAGCCGGATATCCCAATGCACCGGCCCTCGAATTTCCTCGCGATCCACGCAATCGAATGGCAAGCACGTTGGCAGCAACGTGTCGCGTAAGACCTCGATCTACGGAATTTGCAGGAACGGCAGCATACCGACATAGTGAAAGACACTCACACAGATCCATTTGAGCACTGCGCAACATGAGCGGTATGGCAGGAAAATTTGCGCCACAAGGGAAATACCGAATTACAGCTCCCATGAACCGATATCGGCGTTGTTCCCCGTGCCGCCTGGCTGTCCATCGGCACCAAAAGAAAACACATCGACTTCGCCATGGATACCTGGCGACAGATATTGATATGGGTTCCCCCATGGGTCTTTCGGCAATTTGTCCAAATAGCCACCCGTTTTCCAGCCATTGGCGTTAGGCCCTGTCGTTGGTTTGGACATCAGCGCTTGCAACCCCTGCTCGGTCGTCGGATACCGCTGATTATCGAGCTTGTATAGTTTGAGCCCTTGCATAATGGTCGCGATATCCTGCCTGGCGGCTATAATTCGCGCATCATCGGTACGGCCCATTAACTTGGGAACGATTAATGCAGCCAAAATCCCCATGATCACGACGACCACCATGATCTCGATCAAGGTAAACCCCCGTGTTCGCCCACAATCCATGCTTTTTTGAAGGCGCGATCGGGCGGCGGTATGGACTTGAATCATGTGATAAGCCCTCACGAATAATCCTCAATCGGCAACTGAGCACGCCACATAGCGCTCTCGCCAAATAGGTGATGCTCGCAGTACTGTGCGCAGCGCCATGGACGGATTTCGGCTCAATTTCCCGACCAGAGGCATACTGCCCGAGTTGCGGCACAACCCAACCCAACCAATAGTAGCGGCATGCCGACCGGAAGTGCTCGGCGACGAATAGTATCGTACCAGATGTGACGCATGGACCGTGCCAACACCCAGCCAACAGATTGACATGTGAACACCTATTCATACGTTAGCAAAAATGACTTCATCCAATGCCGATAGCTCTGTTGCTGAACTAGCCGATCTGTTCCGTTTGCTGGGCGACCCCGACGCGCCTACGGATTGTGTTGGCGTGCCTTGACCCACCCATTGCGGTCAGCGACATCGCCAACAAGCTCGACTTGAGCAATTCACTGGTCAGCCATGCGGTTGCTGCGTGCGGCGCGCATCGTCAAGGCCGACCGCCACGGTAAGCAGGTGTTCTATGCCGCCGCCGATCAACATATCTCGGGCGTGCTGGCAGACATGCTGGAACACATCGCCGACCCTCACACGGAAGCAGACTGATGGCACATCACCACGGACACAACGATTCTCACAATCATGGCCACGATCACGGTGGGCACTCGCGGGTGGCAGCGGTCACCACCACGGTGATCCGAATAATCATGGTCGTGCCATCGCCATCGCCTTGAACGCGGCTTTTGTCGTGGTCGAGTTTGCTTTTGGCTTCATTGCAGTGGCAAGCTTGGTTTTAGGGCCGCGCTTTTGCTCGGCCGCCATGGCCAGTTCAGACGTTTTGTGGTGCTTGCGCCAACTGGCCAAATGCGAAGAGTAAATTCCTTCGCGCCGCAACAGCGCTCCGATATCGCCGGGGTCGGTGCAATCGTCGGCCAGGTTGAGAATGCGATGCTTCTCAGCCGCACAGAACTTGCGTCGTTGCGCGAGGGCCACGACCACCGGATTCGGACGCGCCGCGCCGGAAGTCGCATCTCCAGTCGCCCTTCGTTACGTCTTCTGGAGCTATGATGACGGCTGTGCCGATAATTTCCTGCTTTCTGTTCTGCATGTTGAATCCTGCCGTTGTACTCTAAATTAACTGGGTAGGTGGCTCAAGTGATATTGGCACTGGGGAAGCGCACCAAATTGCACCGGAACTACGACTGCCCCTCCCATACCGGAATCAAACTCTAGGAGTTCCGCATGAAAAAATTCTTTATCGCATTGCTGGTGATGGCCAGTGTATTGT
This sequence comes from Pseudundibacterium arcticum, assembly GCF_042646465.1. Lineage (NCBI taxonomy): Bacteria > Pseudomonadati > Pseudomonadota > Betaproteobacteria > Burkholderiales > Oxalobacteraceae > Pseudundibacterium > Pseudundibacterium arcticum. Next base: position 1,409 of record NZ_JBHRTP010000049.1, on the reverse strand, counting down.
CGATCACCGTATCCGAGGCCGACGCCAAACGTCTGGGCGGCGGCGGTTCGTTCGGCAAGCAATCGCAAGGCCTGAGCCGTCCTCCGGCTCAGGCACCGAGCCAGGGCGCGAGCCCGGCAAAACCTGCTGCGCCTACCGCTGCGGCACCGCAAACGCCGCCGCCAAAACCGGCCAGTCCATGGCGCGGCATTTTGGGCGGCGCCTTGCTTGGACTCGGGCTGGGCACACTGATGTCGCATTTTGGCCTTGGTGGCGCATTCGGTAGCATCCTGATGATCGCGCTATTGGCGATTGCGGTGATGTTCATCATCCGCATGTTCCGCCGCAAGAGCGATGGCAATAATGCCTCTGCCTATGCAGCGGGGTATCCTTCTGTTTCCACTCCGGAAATCGGTTCCCGCATCGACACGACCGGTGCGCAACCGCTGCAGTCGGTACCGGTCGCTGCCGCGAGCAACGTCCCGCCATTTGGCGTGCCAGCCGATTTCGATGTGCCGGCTTTCCTGCGTAATGCAAAGATCTACTTTATCCGCCTGCAAGCGGCATGGGATAAGGCGGACATCAACGATATCCGTGAATTCACGACGCCGGAAATGTTTGCCGAGCTGAAGATGCAAATCCAGGAGCGTGGCGCATCGCCGAACAATACCGATGCGGTGACTTTGAACGCCGAATTGTTGGGTGTCGAAACCCTGGGCAGCGATTATCTGGCCAGCGTGAAGTTCTCCGGCATGATCAAGGAGGCCGACAATGCACCGGCTGAACCATTCACCGAAGTCTGGAACCTGTCCAAACCGATGTCTGGACAAGGTGGTTGGGTCTTGGCAGGGATTCAACAATTATCCTGAAACGTATGAAATTAGCATCCTGGCGCGCTTCCTTGTCGGCTTTTTCACCGGGCGGGATGAGGTTGTGATATGCCGTTAGTCCGACGATTGACGTCCGGAATAGCCCTTTTTTCAAGCCGCCCCATCAGACCGACTCCTGCGACATAACGGGCTCGTTCCGGTACAAGCCGATAGAACGCAAAGTTGCCGAGCGCAAGATATTACTTGGCATCCGAAGGATTGAAGATGCCGCGTAATCAACTCCGGCGACGTACCCATGGGCTTCGCATCTCCGACTATCGACACCCGCCCAGCGGTGACAACATTCTGCCCGTCATTTGTCTGTGCGCGCGCTCTTTCCAGGACAATTTCAAATCTAAAATGTGCTTGCTGAATGTACCCGTAAAAACGAGGATCGCGGTTTTGATGGCGCCCAGACCTTTTGCCAGCACACGCACGCCATGCGGGGCCACTTCCTGGGCTAGGGTCTTGGTGAGCATCGACAGCGCGGCCTTGCTCGCCGTGCAGGCGCTATAGCCTGACCATGCGATCACCTCGTGAACCGAGGTGATATTCAGTATC
>NZ_JBHRTP010000048.1:0-117236 GCF_042646465.1 Pseudundibacterium arcticum | reverse complement strand
TTGCCATGCAACATTCTTTCATAAAAAATGTTGCACTTGGAATTCGAGCGCGCCGCGACTTAAAAAATACTGCGTCCAGTATAATTCCGGCGGTCGGAAGTCGCAAATCCGCCAGCCATGTCGGGGATGGCGTAGGCATGGGCGCCGGCGCTGTCGCCAGCCGCTCAGCGCTGCGGCTGAATCACCACTTTCCCGGTCACCTTGCGTGCCGCCATTGCGTTCAGCGCCGCGGCGGTATCGGCCAGCGCATAGCGTGCCGAAATATGCGGCCGGATCTTGCCTTCGGCCAGCCAGCCGATCAACTCGCGCATCGCGGCCAAATTGGCTTTCGGTTCGCGCTTGGCAAATTCGCCCCAGAACACGCCCATCAGCGACGCGCCTTTCAGCAAGGTCAGGTTGAGCGGCAGTTTCGGAATTTCGCCGTTGGCAAACCCGACCACCAGGTAACGCCCGCGCCAGCCGATCGAACGGAACGCTGGTTCGGCGTAGATGCCGCCGACTGGATCGTAGATCACGTCCGGCCCCTTGCCGCCGGTGGCGGCCTTGATCGCTTCGCGCAGGTCTTCGGTGCTGTAGTTGACGGTCGCATCGGCGCCATGCGCGGTGCATACCGCCAGCTTCTCGTCGGACGAGGCGGCCGCGATCACGTGGGCGCCGAGCGCCTTGCCGATCTCGATCGCCGCCAGCCCGACACCGCCGGCCGCGCCCAGCACCAGCATGGTTTCACCGGCCTTCAGCTGGGCCCGATCGACCACCGCGTGGTGCGAGGTGCCATAGGTCAGCGTGATGGCGGCAGCGGTGTCGAAGTCCATGCCGGCCGGCATCGGCATCACCGCCTGCACCGGCACTACGGCCTGTTGCGCAAATGCACCGTGGCCGATGAAGGCGATCACCTTGTCGCCCGCCTTGTACTGCGTGACGCCGTCGCCGACCGCCCGCACCACGCCTGCCAGTTCACTGCCGGGCGTGAATGGCAGCTCAGGCTTGAACTGGTATTTGTTCTGGATGATCAGCACGTCGGGGAAGTTGACCCCGGCCGCGTGGACATCGATCACCACCTGGCCAGCGCCGGCGGTCAAATCTGGCAGCTGTTGCAGCGCCAAGGTGTCGGGTGGGCCCCAGTCGGTGCAGACGATGGCTTGCATGTGTTCTCCTGTGTGCGTTGGTTGGTCGAAATGCGTAAAAAAGAACGATCGTGATATTTTTCTCATTATGCCGTAAATCGGCGGCGTGTCGACGCGCTGCTGCAGTGACCAACGCGTGATCAGTTCGGGACCAAGGCGTGATCAGTGGGCTGGCAGCAACTATTGCATGCTCCGCGGCACAGGTTTGCATGAACTGCGATGGGCTTCAGGTAAAATCAAAGCATGCGAATTCTTATCAGTAACGACGACGGTTATTTGGCGCCCGGCATCATTGCCCTGGCCGATGCGCTGGCTCCGATCGCGGAAGTGGTGGTGATCGCACCCGACAGCAATCGTTCCGGCTCGTCCAATTCGCTAACGCTGGACCGGCCGTTGTCGCTCTATCGCGCCGCCAACGGTTTTTATTTTGTCAATGGAACACCGTCCGATTGCGTGCATATTGCGTTGACCGGCGTGCTCAGTTTCAAGCCGGATTTGATCGTCTCGGGCATCAACCAGGGCCAGAACATGGGCGATGACACGCTCTATTCCGGCACCGTGGCAGCGGCCACCGAAGGCTTCCTGTTCGGGATCCCGGCGATAGCGTTCTCGCAAGTCGAGAAGGGCTGGCAGCATCTGGATGCCGCCGCCCGGGTGGCGCGCGAGATCGTCGAGCGCCACGTGCAGCAGCATTTTGATGCACTGCAAAAGCCCTATCTGTTGAACGTGAATATTCCGAACCGGCCATATGACCAGCTCGGCAGCGTGGTCGCGACCCGCCTCGGCAAGCGCCATCAATCCGAGCCTGTGGTCAAGGCCAAAGACCCGCACGGCCGCGACATCTACTGGATCGGACCGGCCGGCGCGGCAAAAGACGCCGGTGAGGGCACCGATTTCCATGCAATCGCACGTGGTCATGTATCGATCACGCCGCTGCAGATCGACCTGACCCATGGCACGCAACTCGATGCGCTCAAGAAAGGGTTGGCATGACAGGCAAGGCCAGGCGTTTTCCGCTGTTGCTGTCATCGGTGGTCGATGCGGCACCGAAGTCGGCGCAAACACGCTCGGTCAGCGCGCCCCGGATTGCGACCCCGCAAACCGCCACGCAGAATGCCGCTCAGACCGGCGTCAAGGCCAGCGCGCAGAATGCGCCACCCATGGCGTCGCCATCGAAATCGCATACTAATGCGGTTGCGCGCAGCCAATTTGTCCCGGCCGCAACGGTTCCGGAATCCGAGCGCAGCAATCCGTTGGTGTCGGATGCGGTCAGGCGCGCGATGGTGGCGCGGGTCGCCAAACAGGGGGTCACCGATGCCAAGGTGCTGGCTGCGCTGGAAGCGGTGCCGCGCCACCTGTTCATCGATCCGGGATTATCTAGCCAGGCCTATATCGATTCAGCGTTGCCGATTGGGCATCACCAGACCATCTCGCAACCGTATATCGTCGCCCGGATGATCGAAGTAATGCGTCATAATGCGCTCGGCGGCAAGCTCGATAAGGTACTGGAAATCGGCACCGGCTGCGGTTATCAGGCCGCCGTACTGTCGTTGGTGGCGAAGGAAGTGTATTCGATTGAACGCATCAAGCCGCTGCATGAACTGGCGAAAAACAAGCTGCGCCCACTGCGCATTGCAAACATCCGTTTGCACTACGGTGATGGTATGCTTGGGTTGCCGCAAGTAGCGCCATTTGATGGCATTATTCTGGCTGCTGCCGGACTGGAAGTGCCGCCCGCCTTGTTGGAACAGCTGGCTATCGGCGGCCGTCTGGTTGCGCCGGTAGGCGGCCGCCAGCAAGTGCTGCAACTGATTGAGCGTGTGGGCAAATTGGAATGGAAAAGCGCCACACTGGAAGCTTGTCATTTTGTGCCGCTGCGTGCCGGCACGGTATGAAGCCTCGCCGTATCACCTTGAAATATTGAACATGATCAAAATGAAAAAAATCCGATTGGCTTGCGTGGTGTTAAGCGCGGCCGTGCTCGCCGCCTGCGGCACCACGCGCAACAGTGCGCCGGTGGTGGACCGTCCGGCAGGCGGCAAGACCAGCGAAACCGCCAAGTCGACCGCGAAGGTGGTCGACAGTCACGGCAACTACACCGTCAAGAAGGGCGATACGTTGTACCGGATCGCGCTGGATCAGGGCCAAAGTTACCGTGACATCATTGCCTGGAACAACCTGAACAATCCGAACGACATCAAGGTCGACCAAGTGCTGCGCGTGCTGCCGCCGGAAGCCGGCGCGTCGGGCAATGGCGCCCAGACCGCCGCCGTATCCGGTTCCGGCGTGGAAGTGCGGTCGCTGTCGAATGGCCAGCCGAGCGCCCAACCGGCAGCTGCGGCGGGCGCACCGCAGGGCCCATATTCGAACAAGGCCGGGCCGCGCGGTGACAAGCGGCCGTATTCCGACAGTGCCTTGGCCGAGTTGCAGAAACCCGATACTGGCGGCGCGACTGTGGTCGCCAAGTTTGAGCCGCCCAAGCCGATCGAGAGCAAGCCGGCTGAGAAACCGGCAGACAGCGCGCCAGCCGGTGCTGACGATGAAGCCGTGGCCTGGATGTGGCCGGCCGACGGCAAGGTGATCGCCGGTTTCGACGACGCCAAGAGCAAGGGTATCGATATCTCCGGCAAGCTCGGCCAGCAGGTGCTGGCGGCCGGGGCCGGCAAGGTAATGTACGCGGGCAGCGGGATCCGCGGCTACGGCAACCTGGTGATCGTCAAGCACACCAATAACCTGCTGTCGGCGTATGCGCACAACAAGGCAATTCTGGTCAAAGAGGGGCAAAGCGTGAGCAAGGGCCAAAAGATCGCCGAAATGGGCAATTCCGACAGCGATGCGGTCAAGCTGCATTTCGAGATCCGCCAGCAAGGAAAGCCGGTCGATCCATCCAAATTCTTGCCCAACCGCTAGAAGTACGCACATGATACGCAAGCCGCACCAGCAGCTCGAGGACGAGATGGTACCGGACGATTTTTCCGATGCAGCATCTGAATTGGCGGAACCGTTGATCGACGGCGAACCGGCGTCCGACGAAGCGGCAGAGGGTGCGCCCGGCGAGCTGATTCCGGTTGAGGAGCTGAAAACGGTACTGGCGGCAGAACTGTCGACCGATACCACGCAACACTATCTGAACCAGATCGGTACCCGGCAGCTGCTCACTGTGCCGGAGGAAGTGCATTACGCGACGCTCGCGAAAGCCGGCAATTTTGAAGCGCGGCAGAAGATGATCGAGCACAATTTGCGGCTCGTGGTTTCGATCGCCAAGCACTATATCAATCGCGGCGTGGTGCTGCTCGACATGATAGAGGAAGGCAACCTCGGCCTGATGCGCGCGATCGACAAGTTCGAGCCGGAGCGCGGTTTCCGCTTCTCGACCTATGCCACCTGGTGGATTCGCCAGAGCATCGAACGTGCGATCATGAACCAGGCCCGCACGGTACGCCTGCCGGTGCACATGGTGCGCGAACTGAACCAGATCCTGCGCGCCAAATACCATCTCGAGGCGCGCCACCACAACGGCAAGGACGCCACGGTTGAAGACATCGCGCATCTGGTCGACCGTCCGATCGAGGAAGTACAGAACATCCTGGCGCTGTCCGAACACGCCACGTCGCTCGATGCGCCACTCGACAACGACCCGCAATCGAGCCTGATGGACATGCTGCCGGGCGACAGCGATGACGGTCCTGATTTGCGCGCAGAACATCACGAGATGACGATCCTGGTACGCGACTGGTTGAAAAAATTACCCGACAAGCAGCGCATCGTGATCATGCGCCGTTTTGGGCTGGATAATGACGACCCGGCGACGCTGGAGACACTGGCCGAAGAAATGGGCGTCACGCGCGAGCGGGTACGCCAGATCCAGCAGGAAGCGCTGGTCAAGCTGAAACGGGCATTCGCCGCGCACGGCGTGGGGCGGGACGAGTTGTTATGATCGGGTTGTCCGGGATGCCGATGCGCAGTCTTAAATGATGCCGTCCCGGTACGGCAACAGCCGCTAATCGAGCGAACCCTTCACGATTTCAGTAACCTCCCTCTTTTTTATAATTATCGACCGAAAACATCCGGTCACTCACCTTTCCCATGCAAGAAAATATCATCGACATCGTCTCCCTCGACATGGATGCGCGCGGCATCGGCCACGTACCGAACGAAGACGGCACGCCCGGCAAGGTCATTTTTGTCGAAGGCGCGCTACCCGGAGAACGCGTCAGTTTTCAGTCGTTCCGTAAAAAGAAGAACTGGGAAGCGGCCCACATGACCGCTCTGCACCGTGAGTCATCACTGCGCGTCAAGCCGCAGTGCGAATATTTCGGCGTATGCGGTGGCTGCGCGATGCAGCATCTGGAGCCGGCGGCACAGGTCGCGATCAAGCAACGTGTGCTGGAAGACAATCTGTGGCATATCGGCAAGGTCAGGGCCGAAACCATCATGCGCCCGATCTACGGACCGACCTGGGGTTATCGTTACCGTGCCCGGCTGTCGGTCAACCATGTGCCGAAAAAGGGCGGCGTGCTGGTCGGTTTTCACGAAAAAAAATCGCGCTTCGTGACCGATATGAAGAGCTGCGAGGTGTTGCCGCCGCATGTGTCGGCGATGCTGGTGCCGCTCCGGCGGCTTATCGAGTCGCTGTCGATCTACAAGCAGTTGCCGCAGATCGAACTGGCGATCGGCGAGGGCGAACAGGTCAAGATCACCGCGCTGGTGCTGCGCATCATGGCGCCATTGACGGCGGACGACGAGACCAGGCTGAAAGCGTTCGCCGACCAGTATCAGATTCAGTGGTGGCTGCAGACCAAGGGCCCGGACACTGCGGTGCCGTTTTACCCGCTCGACCTTGAACTGCACTACAGCTTGCCCGAGTTCGGCATCAAGATGCCGTTCAAGCCGACCGATTTCACCCAGGTCAATCACCATATCAACCGGGTCATGGTGGCACGCGCATTGCGCCTGCTCGATGTGCAACCCGATGAGCGGGTCGCCGACCTGTTCTGCGGGCTTGGCAATTTCACCTTGCCACTGGCAACCCAGGCACGCGAGGTGGTTGGCATCGAAGGTAGCGCGACCCTGACCGAGCGCGCGCAACAGAACGCGCAGGCCAATGGCCTGGCCGCCAAGACGTCGTTCAGCACGCGAAACCTGTTCGAGATTACGACAGACGATTTGATTGCGCTTGGTAAATTCGATCGTTTCCTGGTCGATCCGCCGCGCGATGGCGCGATGGCGTTGTGCCAGGCCCTGATCGGATTGGGCGAGCAGCACCGTGACTTCAAACCAAAACGCATCGTCTATGTCTCCTGCAGCCCGTCGACGCTGGCGCGCGATGCCGGTCTGCTGGTCCATGAAGGCGGTTATGTGCTGAAGAAGGCCGGCGTGGTCAATATGTTCCCGCACACTTCGCATGTCGAATCGATGGCGGTGTTCGAACTGGTGGAGTGAGGAATGGCGCGTCGGAGTGATCCGGCGATGCGATTGGATGCCGTTCGATTGAAAAATACTGGGTTGTGTATTTTTAGAGCCGCGCATTTTACGTGCGTATCGAGTGGTGTTTTGGCGCATACTCCCAGATGAGCTGCACTTAAGCTGCACTTACCCATAAAAAAACCGGCCTGCTGGCCGGTTTTTTGTTGCGGATACTCTTCGTGCATCCTCAGTCGCGACTGCCGCCAAAGATGCCGAGCAGCGCCAGCAGATTGCTGAAGATGTTATACACATCCAGGTAGATCTTGAGCGTCGCCGAGATGTAGTTGGCCTCGCCGCCGTTGATGACCTGCTGCACGTCGTACAGGATGTAAGCCGAGAAAATTGCGATCGCGATCACCGACACGGTCAGGTACAGCGCCGGAATCTGCAGAAAGATATTGGCGAGGCCGGCCAGCAGGATCACCAGCAAGCCAGCGAATAGCCATTTGCCCATGCCGGAAAAGTCGCGCTTGGATACGGTTGCGACGGTTGCCATCACCGCCATGATACTGGCGGTGCCGCCGAAGGCCATCATGATCAAGGCCGCACCATTCGAAAAGTGCAGGGTGTGACTGATCAGTCGCGACAGCATCAGCCCCATGAAGAAGGTGAAGCCAAGCAGGAAAGCGACGCCGAGCGCCGAATTCTTGGTCTTTTCGATGGCGTAGAAGAATCCGACCGCGACCGCCATGAACAGCATGAAACCGATCAGCGGACTGCCGGCGAACAGCGAAAAATTGAACTGCACGCCCAGCCATGCGCCTAATACCGTCGGGATCATCGACAGGGCCAGCAGCCAATAGGTATTGCGCAGCACGCGGTGGCGTACCACCAGGATGTCACTGCCGGCGTAGCTTTGTTGCAGATTCTGGTTCATGGGCACTCCCGATATGGTATTTGGAAAAAAGCTTGCAAAAGCATAACACGGTCAACGATGCCGGGCCTGCGCCATGGCACCACGGACGGGACTGCAGCCTTCGGCGGCAGCGGTCCGGTCCCGGAATTTTGCACCGGACCTGCGCCAGATGTCATTTCTACATCTCTAATATAGGGTGTTTCATGCTAAAATCAAAGGTTGATTGAATCATCAATTATCCGTCTTAAACCTTTCTTTTTATTGGAGTTTTTACACATGGCAATCGAACGCACCCTGTCGATTATTAAACCGGACGCAGTGGCTAAAAATGTCATCGGCCAAATCTATTCCCGTTTTGAGACCGCCGGCCTGAAAATCATCGCCGCACGCATGACCCACCTGTCGCGCGCTGAAGCGGAAGGTTTCTACGCAGTACACCGCGAGCGCCCGTTCTTCAAGGATTTGGTTGAGTTCATGATCTCCGGTCCAGTCATCATCCAGGCCCTGGAAGGCGAGAACGCGATTGCCAAACACCGCGACCTGATGGGTGCTACCGATCCGAAGAAGGCTGAAAAGGGTACGATTCGCGCCGATTTCGCCGATTCGATCGACGCCAATGCAGTACACGGTTCCGACGCTGCCGAAACCGCAGCGGTCGAAATCGCTTATTTCTTCCCAACGCTGAATGTATATTCACGTTAATTGAAAGAAGCGCTTGCCAGGGCCGATGCTGATCGTCCCGGCCGGCGCGACGAAGGAGCAACATCATGACGGTACTCACCAACTTGCTGGACCTGGATCCCGCGCAACTCATCGCCTACTGCGGCGAGTTGGGTGAGAAACCGTTTCGCGCCAAGCAATTGCAGCGCTGGATCCACCAGTTCGGCGCCAGCAATTTCGACGCGATGACCGATCTGGCCAAGTCGCTGCGCGACAAGCTCGCGACGCGCGCGATGATCGCCGCGCCGGCTGTGATCAGCGACCATACATCAACCGACGGCACCCGCAAGTGGCTGCTCGACGTCGGCCAGGGCAACGCGGTCGAAACCGTTTTTATCCCCGAAGAAAACCGCGGCACGCTATGCATTTCGACGCAGGCGGGCTGTGCCGTCAATTGCCGCTTCTGCTCGACCGGCAAGCAGGGCTTTAGCCGCAACCTGACCGTCAGCGAAATCATTGGCCAGCTGTGGATGGCTGAATTTGAGTTGCGCAGGACCAAGGGCATCGAAGCCGGCCCCAAGGGTGAACGCCAGATCACCAACGTGGTGATGATGGGTATGGGCGAGCCGTTGCTCAATTTCGAGCCGACCGTGACCGCACTCAAGCTGATGCTCGACGATAACGCTTACGGCCTGTCGCGCCGTCGCGTCACCTTGTCGACCAGCGGTGTGGTGCCGATGATGGACAAGCTGTCGCAGGAATGCCCGGTCGCCCTGGCGGTATCACTGCACGCATCGAACGACCCGTTGCGCGACGGCCTGGTGCCGCTGAACAAGAAACATCCGCTGGCCGAGCTGATGGCAGCGTGCAGGCGCTATCTCGAATTCGCGCCGCGCGACTTCATCACCTTTGAATACTGCATGCTGCACGAGGTCAACGACAGTGACGCGCATGCGCGCGAACTGGTCGCATTGGTGCAAAATCATGCGAACCCGGTGTCGTGCAAATTCAACCTGATTCCGTTCAATCCCTTCCCCGAGTCGGGGCTGACGCGCTCGCATAATCCGCGCATCAAGGCCTTCGCGCAGATCCTGATCGACGCCGGCATCGTGACTACGATTCGCAAGACGCGCGGCGATGACATCGACGCGGCCTGCGGCCAACTGGCGGGCGAGGTGCAAGACCGCACCCGGGTGCAGGAGCGCATGGAAAAAATGACCGAATACCAGAAAAAATTTGGCAAGAACTTTGGCCGCATCGTGGAGGTGTCTGCGTGAAAATAACAGGTTGCAAATTAGTGGTGGCCACGGTGATGGTAGCCGCCGTGGTATTGGTGGGCTGCGCATCGAATCGGTCCGCCAGCGCACAGGGAGAATTGCCGACCAGTTCCGATCAGACCGATGTCCAGAAGCGCGCGGCAATCCGGCTGCAACTGGCGATTGGCTACTACGAGCAACATCAGAACGAAGTCGCATTGGACGAGATCAAGCAAGCTCTGCAGGCCGATCCGAATTCCGCTGATGCCTACAGTGTGCGTGCCTTGATCTACATGGATATGGGCGAAACCAGACTGGCCGAAGACAATTTTCAGCGCGCAATCAAACTGGCGCCGAATAACCCTGATTTGACCAACAATTACGGTTGGTTCCTGTGCCAGAACGGGCGCGAAAAGGAATCGATCGCGTATTTTGAAACGACACTCAAGAACCGGTCTTATCAATCGCCCGCCAAGGCCTTGAGCAACGCCGGCATTTGCAGCCTGAAAATGAAAGACGGCGCCGCAGCCGAGCGTTATTTCTTGCAATCGTTTCGGTTCGACCCGTCGTATCCGCCGACCAGCCTGAACCTGGCAAAAATTTATTACGAGCGTCGCGATTTCGAACGCGCGCGGTTTTATCTGACCCGTCTGACCAAGGCGGATGTGCTGGACGCCGATGTACTGTGGCTGGCGATCCGGGTTGAACGCAAACTGGGCGATAGGGCATCGGCGGAGTCGCTTGCCACCCAGTTACGTCGCCGTCATCCAACCTCGCCGGAGTCGGCGGCCTATCAGCGCGGAGCGTTTGATGAGTGAATCGGGATTCCCTGAATCGAATACCATGCCGGAATCGGCGCAACAGTCGGATGCACATGCGACGCTGCCGGGACCCGGCTCGTACCTGGCCGCGCAACGCCAGGCGTACGGCTGGTCGGTGGAGCAAATCGCCGATCAGCTGAAGCTGGCGCCACGCCAGGTGCTGGCACTGGAGGCGGATGACTATGCGTCATTGCCTGGTACGGCAGTGACGCGCGGCTTTGTCCGGGCCTATGCCAAGGCATTGAAGATGGATGCCGCGGAATTGATCGGAATGTTGCCAACCGATATCGGATCAGCATCAATGCCGGCACGGCGTGAACTGTCGACACCTTTCGCGCAGACCCGCATGCCGTTTTCAGGTCGTCGCGGCAACTGGTCGAAATGGACCGCGGGTGCCGCAGCACTTGGGGTGTTGCTGGTGGCCGTCATCGCCGGTCAACACATGGGCTGGCTGCCGGTATTGCCGAAATCGATATCGTTCAATCTGAACAAGGAGCCGGCACCAGCGACAGGTGCTGATGCCGCCGCTGCCGTCGACGCCTCGCCTGCCGCGGTGACGAGCCTGCAGACTTCGACTTCTGGTGCAGTCGACGCACAACCGGGCACGCCAAATGTGGCACCGATCGATACCGTACCGCAGTCCGAAGTGCGTCCCTCTGCGACAGCGGCGGTTGCCTCTCCGGCGGTGATAAATTCGCCAGCGACTGTGCCGAGCGCTGCCCCGAGTGGGGGCAATCTGCTGGTCGTGACGCTGCACGAGGATTCGTGGGTTGAAGTCAAGACCGCCGGCGGCACCAAACTGGTGTCGCGCGTGCTGAAGGCGGGTACCACGGAAAACGTGGAAATCAAGGAGCCGGTGACGCTGGTCATCGGTAATGTGCATGGCGTCAATGCCAGCTTGCGTGGTGCGCCGCTGGAGCTCAAGCATGGCTCCGGCAATACAATCCGACTCAACGTGAAGTAAGCGCCGATGATGTCTTCGTTCAATTCCCCGATCGGCTCCGGTCCGCTGCCGCGCCGCAATAGTCGCAGTGCCACGATACAGTATGGTGCGCGCCGAATTATCGTGGGCGGCGGTGCGCCAGTCGTGGTGCAGTCGATGACCAACACCGATACTGCCGATGCGATCGCCACGGCGATCCAGATCAAGGAACTGGCGCGTGCCGGATCCGAGTTGGTTCGCATCACCGTCAATAACCCGGAAGCTGCCGCCGCCGTTCCTGCGATCCGCGAACAGCTCGACAAAATGGACGTCGATGTGCCGCTGGTCGGCGATTTCCATTACAACGGCCATACGTTGCTGAAGGATTATCCTGACTGCGCTCGAGCCCTGTCAAAATATCGGATCAACCCGGGTAACGTCGGGCAGGGCGCCAAACGCGATACGCAGTTTGCGCAAATGATCGAAACCGCCTGTCGCTATGACAAGCCGGTACGGATCGGTGTCAACTGGGGCAGCCTGGATCAGGCCTTGCTGGCGCGCATCATGGACGAAAACGCGCAGCGCGCCGAACCATGGGAAGCACAGGCGGTGATGTATCAGGCACTGGTCACCTCTGCCATCGAAAATGCGCAGCGTGCCGAACAGCTGGGACTGGCCGGCGACAAGATCATCCTGTCCTGCAAGGTGTCCGGCGTGCAGGATCTGATCGCGGTGTATCGCGAACTGGCGCGCCGCTGCGATTATCCCTTGCACCTTGGCTTGACCGAAGCCGGCATGGGCAGCAAGGGTATCGTCGCGTCGACCGCAGCCTTGTCGGTGTTGCTGCAAGAGGGCATCGGCGACACCATCCGCATTTCGCTGACACCTGAGCCGGGCGGCGACCGCACTCGGGAAGTGATCGTCGCACAGGAAATTCTGCAGACCATGGGCTTGCGCAAATTTGCGCCGATGGTGATTGCCTGCCCCGGTTGCGGACGTACCACGTCCACCGTATTCCAGGAACTGGCCGACAATATTCAGACCTATTTGCGTGACCAGATGCCGCTCTGGAAAAAACAATACCCCGGTGTCGAAGGCATGAATGTCGCCGTGATGGGTTGTATCGTGAACGGTCCCGGCGAATCGAAGCACGCCAATATCGGCATCAGCCTGCCCGGCACCGGGGAATCGCCTGCGGCGCCGGTGTTTGTCGATGGCGAGAAAAAAGTAACGCTGCGCGGCGAGCGCATCGTTGAAGAATTCCAGGACATCGTGCTGGAATATGTCAAAACACATTATGGAAAAGAGACTGCCACGGCCTGATCAGGGTTGCGGCATTCTGGACGAAGCATGTCAGAAAACAAAAAGACCGAAAAAATAGTTGCCGTGAAGGGGATGAACGACATCCTGCCGGCCGAGGCACCGCTGTGGGAGTTGTTCGAGAACACAGTGCAGTCGGTGTTGAAAAGCTACGGTTTTCAGCAGATCCGCACTCCTATCGTGGAGCAGACGCCGCTATTCGCGCGCGCCATCGGCGCGGTCACCGACATCGTCGAAAAGGAGATGTATTCCTTCACCGATTCGATGAACGGCGACCAGTTGACCCTGCGTCCTGAAGGCACCGCGGGCGTCGTGCGCGCCGTGATCGAACATAGCCTGGCGTACGAAGGACCGAAACGCCTGTGGTACGCGGGTCCAATGTTCCGCCACGAAAGGCCGCAGCGCGGCCGTTATCGCCAGTTCCACCAGTTCGGCGCCGAGGCAATCGGCTTCACCGGGCCGGATATTGATGCCGAACTGATCATGCTGTGCCAGCGCCTGTGGGATGACCTGGGCCTCGAAAACATCAGGCTGGAGCTCAATTCGATCGGCGATGCCGACGAGCGCAACAAGCATCGCGTCGACCTGATCGCGTATCTGGAGCAGCACATCGACATCCTGGATGCCGAGGCGCAGCGCCGCATGTACACTAATCCGCTGCGTATTCTCGACACCAAGAATCCGGCGATGCAGGCGATGGTCAATGCGGCGCCCAAGCTGCTCGATTACCTGGGCCCGGATTCGCTGGCACACTTCGAAGGTGTGCAAAAAATCCTGAAGCATAACAATATCCCTTACACCGTCAACCCACGCCTGGTGCGCGGCATGGATTACTACAACCGCACGGTTTTTGAATGGGTAACCGACCAGCTCGGCGCGCAGGGCACCGTGTGCGCCGGCGGCCGCTATGATCCGCTGGTTGAAATGTTTGGCGGCAAGCCAACGCCCGCCTGCGGCTTTGGCATGGGCGTAGAGCGCCTGATTGAGCTGATGAAGGCGGCCGGCGAGCCGGCCACGCAGAATCAATGCGACGTCTATCTGGTGCATCAGGGCGAGGCGGCGCAGCTGCAATCGTTCGTGCTGGCCGAGCGTTTACGCGATGCCGGGCTGGATGTTGTGCTACATTGCGCATCGGCCAACGCCGGCGGCAGCTTCAAGTCACAGATGAAGCGGGCCGACGCGAGCGGCGCAGCATTCGCGATCATCCTCGGCGACGACGAAATGCATCAGAATGTCGCGATGATCAAGACCATGCGCGCTGACGACGGTGAGGGCAAGCAGACGCCGGTTCCTTTTGATGAGGTGGTGGACCACCTGGTCGACCAGATCATCGGTGCCGCCGAGCACGAGCACGAACACATTCATTACCACCATTAACAGCAGACAATCATGGCATACGACCTCGAAGAACAAGAACAGATCGCCTCCATCAAGGCATGGTGGAATCAGCACGGCAACCTGCTGACCTGGGTGCTGATCGTCGCGCTGGCGTCCTACGCGGCATGGACCGGCTGGAATACCTATCAGCGCAACCAGTCGACCCAGGCCTCGCAGTTGTACGACGAGCTGCAAAAGGCGGTGGCGGCGAAAGACAATGCCAAGGTGCAGCGGGCGGCCGCCGATATCGGCAGCAAATTCGGTAAAACGGCCTATGCACAGATGGCTGCACTGACCGCTGCCAAGAGCGCGTTTGATGCGAGCGATGTGAAGACCGCCAAGGAACGGTTGCAATGGGTGATCAACAACGGCAGTGCCGACGAATACAAGGCGATCGCAAAAATCCGTCTGGCCGGCATTCTGCTCGATGAAAAAGCCTATGACGAAGGCCTGAAACTGCTGTCCAGCGGTATTCCGAGCCAATTCGACGCCGACGTGGCCGATCGCAAGGGCGATATCCTGGTCGCACAAAACAAGATCCCCGATGCCCGGGTTGCCTATCAATCGGCGCTCGACAAAATGGACCAGAAAAATCCGGGCCGTCAGTTGATCCAGTTGAAACTGGACGCAATCGGTGGTGCGACCGCCAAACTTGTCGGTTAATCGGGAAAAAGGAAAACTATGCGCGTAGCCGCTAAATTCGCGAGTCTTGCACTGATTTCCGCTCTGGCGGGATGCGCTTCGCTTAACCCATTCAGCAAACCCGATCCCCGGACGAAGCCGGCGGCACTGGTCGACCTCAAGCCGACCCTGGCCGTCCGCACGGTCTGGTCGACCTCGATCGGTAAGGCGGGCGATTATATTTTTTCCCCCGCTTATGCCAGCGACAGCATCTTTGCCGCTGCCGCGGACGGCTCGCTGTCGCGACTGGATGCTGCGACCGGGCGCCAGCAATGGCGCATTGACGTCGGCACACGTTTGACAGCGGGTGTCGGCAGTGATGGCGATACGGTGGCAGTGGCCGGTGAAAAGGGTAGTCTGCTGGCTTTTGATGGTGCCGGCAAATTGCGCTGGAAGGCACAGAGTTCGAGCGAAATCCTGTCCACACCCGTAGTCGGGCAGGGATTGGTCATCGTTCGTAGCGTGGACAACCGGATTGCCGCATACGACGCCGCAACCGGCGAGCGACGCTGGGTGGTGCAACGTGCCGCGCCGGCGCTGACGCTGCGTTCCGCGCCGGGTCTGGTGATTGCCGGTCAGAGCGTATTTGTCGCATTGCCCGGCGGCCGGCTGCTGGCACTGGCTTTGAGCAACGGCGGTGCGCGCTGGGAAGTGGCGGTCGGCGATCCGCGCGGCGCGACCGAACTGGAGCGGATTGCCGATATTTCCGGCACACCAGTGATCGTCGGACATGATATTTGCGCGGTCGCCTACCAGGGTCGGGTTGCCTGTTTTGATGCCGCCAACGGCGCAGGTCGCTGGGCCCGGCCATTGTCCAGCAATGTCGGCCTGAGCGCAGACGAGCGCTTCGTGTTTACCTCTGATGAGCATGGCAGCGTCACTGCCTTTGTCCGTGACTCCGGCCAAGGGGCATGGCGCAACGATCAACTGACCAATCGTCGCCTGTCGGCGCCGGCGTCGTTTGAGCGTGCGGTGGCCGTGGGAGATTATCAGGGATATATCCACTTCCTGTCGCGTGAAGATGGCTCTTTACTGGCGCGCGTGAGCACCGATGGCAGTGCTGTTCTTCCTGCTCCCGTCGTGGCCGGTGCCAATTTGATTTTTCAAACCCAATCAGGAACACTGGTCGCCTTAGCGTCCGAATAAGAATTTGATGAAGCCGGTTATTGCACTTGTAGGTCGACCCAACGTCGGAAAATCCACGCTTTTCAATCGTCTCACGCGCTCGCGTGATGCGCTGGTGGCAGATATGCCGGGGTTAACCCGCGATCGCCATTATGGCGAAGGCCGCATGGGCGAGCGTCCATTCCTGGTGATCGATACCGGCGGTTTTGAGCCGGTCGCCAAGGAAGGCATCATGCATCAAATGGCCAAGCAGACCAAGCAAGCTGTGGCCGAGGCCGATGTCATCGTGTTTATCGTCGACGGTCGCCAGGGCCTGACGCCGCATGACAAGACGATTACCGAATTCCTGCGCAAGGCCGGCCGGCCGGTGGTATTGGTCGTCAACAAGGCCGAGGGCATGAAATACAGCGCAGTCGCGAGCGATTTTTACGAATTGGGGCTGGGCGATCCGCTGGCCGTGTCTTCGGCTCATGGCGACGGCGTGCACGACATGCTGGACGAGGCGCTCAATATCGCATTTGCCAACCAGCCGCCGATCGAAGAGGAGGCCGATCCTGCCGTGCGCGGCACCAAGCTTGCGATAGTCGGTCGCCCCAATGTCGGTAAATCGACGCTGGTCAATGCCTTGTTGGGCGAAGAGCGGGTGATCGCTTTTGACATGCCCGGCACCACTCGTGACTCGATCGAAATCCCGTTCGAGCGCGATGGACGGCACTACACCCTGATTGACACCGCCGGCATTCGGCGGCGCGGCAAGGTGTTCGAAGCGATCGAAAAGTTTTCCGTCGTCAAGACCCTGCAATCCATTTCCGAAGCGAATGTGGTGCTGCTGTTGCTGGATGCGCAGCAGGATATTTCGGAACAAGATGCACATATCGCCGGCTTTGTCCTGGAAACTGGTCGTGCGCTGGTGGTGGGCGTCAACAAGTGGGATGGCCTGCAGTCCGATCGGCGCGATGAAATCAAGATCGACATCGAGCGCAAGCTCAATTTCCTGTCATTTGCCAAGTTTCATTTCATCTCGGCGCTGAAATCTTCCGGTATCGGGCCATTAATGAAGTCGGTCGATGCCGCGTATGCTGCCGCAATGATCGATTTGTCGACGCCCAAACTGACGCGTGCACTGATCGAAGCAGTCGAACATCAGGAACCGCGGCGCAAGGGGTCGATCAGGCCAAAATTGCGTTATGCACATCAGGGCGGCCAGAATCCGCCGATCATCGTGATCCATGGCAATGCTTTGGAGGCGGTTGGTGATCCATACAAACGGTATCTGGAGAAGCATTTCCGCGATACGTTCTCGCTGGTAGGCACGCCATTGCGGATTGAATTGCGCACCGGCAAGAACCCATTCGCAAAAATGCCAAAATAACCCCGAATTTCGGGCGTGGCCGATTTTTTACCGGATCCGGCCTTGATTCAGAGGGCTAGCGTCGAAAATGTAAGAATTCGATTTCGTTTGTGCGAATAATTTGCATTCATATTAAGATCTAACCGTTACGCACTTGAAAAGATTCGAGTCGTCTCCAACTCTCTAACACAACAACATAATGGAGCTGTCATGAGCAATAAAGGGCAACTGTTACAAGACCCGTTTCTGAATGCCTTACGAAAAGAGCATGTCCCGGTGTCGATCTATCTGGTCAATGGGATCAAGCTTCAAGGCCATATCGAATCATTTGACCAATACGTGGTTCTACTGCGCAACACAGTGACCCAAATGGTCTACAAGCATGCCATTTCTACCGTGGTGCCAGCACGCGCCGTCAATCTCGCCATTGAATCCGACGCGGAGTAAAGTATCACTGCATCTATGTCTCGTGCAGCGACCCTGACCACGCGCGCCGCGTTAGTCGGCGTCGATTTCGGTCACGTTGATTTCGCAGCCAGCCTGGAAGAGTTGTCGTTGTTATCGAAATCGGCCGGTGCTGATTCGATGGTGACCATTACCGGTAAACGATCCAGTCCGGATTCAGCCTACTTTATCGGGTCCGGCAAAGTCGATGAAATTGCGCAAGTGGTTGCCGATCAGGCGCTCGATATTGTCATTTTCAATCATGCCTTGTCGCCGGCGCAACAACGTAACCTCGAGCGGCGCCTGAATACCCGAGTGGTCGACCGCACCAGCCTGATTCTCGATATTTTTGCGCAGCGTGCACAGAGCCATGAGGGCAAGGTGCAGGTCGAATTGGCCCAGTTACAGCACCTTGCGACGCGCCTGATTCGCGGTTGGACCCATCTGGAACGTCAAAAAGGCGGTATTGGCTTGCGCGGCCCAGGTGAAACCCAGCTTGAAACCGACCGTCGTCTGATCGGCGAAAGGGTCAAGGCACTGCGGGCGCGCCTCGCCAAATTGCACCGCCAACGCGAAACCCAGCGTCGTGCCAGAGGGCGCAACAACACGTTTTCGATTTCGCTGGTTGGCTACACCAATGCCGGCAAGTCGACGATTTTCAATGCGCTGGCCAAAGCACGAGCCTATGCCGCGGATCAGTTGTTCGCGACCCTGGATACGACTTCACGCCGCGTCTACCTGGAAGAAGTCGGCAATGTTGTCATTTCGGACACGGTCGGATTCATCCGTGAATTACCACATCAGTTGGTGGCCGCGTTCAGAGCCACGCTGGAGGAAACGATCCACGCAGACCTGTTGTTGCATGTCGTCGATGCCGCCAGTCCGGCCCGAATGGAGCAAATCGAACAGGTCAATCTGGTGTTGAAGGAAATCGGTGCCGACCATATTCCGCAAGTATTGGTTTGGAACAAGATTGATGCCGCTGGCCTTGAGCCATCTTTGGAACGTAATGAGTATGATAAAATTCAGCGCGTTTTCATTAGTGCGCAAACTGGCGCCGGCCTGAGTTTATTGCGCCAGTCGATCGCGGAATTTGCAAAAACGCATCTTACTGAGCGTTTGAATCTTCCGCAGGCCATTGATCAGGCAGAAGCACTCGATGTACCCGACCCCGAATAGCATTCCAACTAATAACTCACGCCGGATCGCGATAGAATGCTTGCCTCATTACTCAGAAAAATTGGCTTGAAGTTTTCGTTGAACGACCCTCGCTGGGGGCGCGGTTCACAGGATGACAACAATCAGAACCATGCCCAGGAAGGAAAGAAGCCGAATGATGGCCCGCCGGATCTGGATCAGCTGTGGCGCGATTTTAATCAGCGCCTGAATCGCTTTCTGGGGCCAAAAAATGCCAACGGCGGTGAACCCGGCGGTGGCGGTGGTTTCAAGCCGAACATGAAGGGCGCCGGCATCAGTGTCGGCGTGATCGCCGCGATCGTTGCGTTTCTATGGCTGGTGAGCGGCTTTTTTATCGTGCAGGAAGGTCAGACTGGCGTTATATTGACGTTCGGCAAGTATAGCCACAGCACACCCGCGGGGTTTAATTGGCGCTGGCCGTATCCGATTCAGAGTCACGAGATCGTCAACGTATCTCAAGTGCGGACCGTCGAGATCGGTTACCGTTCCACGGTCAGGAACAAGCAGCCAAAAGAGGCGCTGATGCTGACTGACGATGAAAATATCATCGATATCCAGTTTGCCGTTCAATACAAGCTAAAAAATCCGTCGGACTGGATTTTCAATAATCGCGATCAGGATGAAACGGTCCGGCAGGTTGCCGAAACATCGATTCGTGAGATCGTCGGCAGGAGCAAAATGGATTTCGTGCTGTACGAAGGACGTGAGAAAGTAGCGCTCGACGTCGGTTTCCTGATGCAGCAAATCCTCGATCGCTACAAGTCGGGGGCTCAGGTTACCAACGTCACGATGCAGGGCGTACAGCCACCCGAGCAGGTGCAGGCAGCGTTTGATGACGCGGTGAAGGCGGGACAGGACCGCGAGCGCCAAAAAAATGAAGGCCAGGCTTACGCCAATGACGTGATTCCGAAGGCTCGCGGCGCCGCTTCGCGCCTGATGCAGGAGTCGGAGGGCTATCGCGCCAGTGTGATTGCCAGCGCGGAAGGCGATGCCTCGCGTTTCAAACAGGTCTTGACTGAATACCAAAAAGCGCCCGCCGTGACGCGGGATCGGATGTACCTTGAAACCATGCAAAAGATTTTCACCAATTCCACCAAAGTGATGGTCGATGCCAAGAGCGGCAACAATCTGCTGTATCTACCACTGGATAAGCTGATCGCGCAGGATGCGGCTGCCGGCAAGTCGGGCAGTCCCGGTCAGTCGCTGAATCCCGTTAATCCGCCATCGGACTCGGGGCAGGCGCTGGATGCGCATCAGCGTGAACTGCGCAGCCGTGATTCCCGCGATCGGGAGGGGCGCTAATGAACCGCCTGTTGTCTACCCTCATCGCGGCTTTTATCGCGCTCCTGATCCTGTCGTCGACCGTGTTTGTCGTCGATCAGCGCCAATATGCGATCGTATTTGCACTGGGCGAAGTGAAGCAAGTCATCAGCGAACCTGGGCTGCATTTCAAGCTGCCGCCACCATTCCAGAATGTGCTGTTCCTGGACAAACGCATCCTGACCATTGACACACCTGATGCCGACCGTTTCATCACGGCAGAAAAAAAGAATATTCTGGTTGATGCTTTCCTGAAATGGCGTATTACCGATCCCAAGCTGTATTTCGTCAGTTTTGGCGGTGACGAGCGACGCGCGGCCGACCGGATGTCACAAATCGTCAAAGCGGCGCTGAACGATGAAATTACCAAGCGTACTGTGCGGGAAGTGATCTCCGGTGAGCGTGGCAAGGTGATGGATGCGATCCGCAAGAAAGTCGCCGACGAGGCACAACAAATCGGCGTCGACATCATTGATGTGCGCCTGAAGCGGGTCGATTATGTCGATCAGATCAATGCGTCGGTGTATGACCGGATGAAAGCCGAGCGTACCCGGGTTGCCAATGAGTTGCGCTCGACCGGTTCGGCAGAATCGGAGAAAATCCGCGCCGATGCCGACCGCCAAAGGACGGTTTTGCTGGCCGAAGCATATCGTGACGCGGAAAAAATGCGTGGCGAAGGCGATGCCAAGGCGTCGCAGATCTATGCCGAGGCATTTAGTCAAAATCCGGAGTTTTACAAGTTTTATCGCAGCCTGGAAGCCTATCGCGCCAGTTTCAAGACGCGCAGCGACCTGATGGTGATCGATCCCAATTCCGAATTTTTCAAATACTTCAAGAGCCCCGGCGCCGCGGCCGCGAAAAAATGAATTGACCGGAATGTGGGTATTCCTAAACTGCCGTGTATGAAATAATGCGGGCTGTGGCCCGCATTATTTATTGTTGTGTTGGTTCTCATAGTAAAAAAGGCAACGACGCCTGGTTGCGACGTCGCCGGTCCTGAATTGTTGCGGCCATTTGTTGTTGTCGTGTATTGCTATCATTTATTGCTGCCATCCGGATTGACGGCATCCAATCGTACTTACCTATTTTCTGACGTCCTCCCTGTTATGCCCAACTGGCTTCTTCCTGAAAATATCGCCGATGTATTGCCGTCTGAAGCGCGCAAGATCGAAGATTTGCGTCGGGGTATTCTCGACAACTTCCGTCTGTACGGTTATGAACTGGTGATGCCACCGATGCTCGAGTATCTCGAATCGTTGCTGACCGGCGCCGGGCAAGACACCGATCTGCGCACATTCAAGCTCATCGATCAATTATCGGGCCGCACCTTGGGCCTGCGCGCGGACATGACGACCCAGGTGGCGCGGATTGATGCCCATTTGCTGAATCGGGCGTCTGTCACGCGGCTATGCTACGCCGGCAGCGTGTTGCATACGCGTCCGTCCGGACTGCACGCGACCCGTGAGCCGCTGCAGATCGGCGCCGAGATTTACGGTCATGCAGGGCTCGAGGCCGACGCAGAGATCCAGGAGTTGGCCCTGGCTTCGCTGGCGCTGGCAGGCTTTTCTCAGGTCCGACTGGATCTATGCCATGTTGGTGTGCTGCGCGCGATCATCGCAACCGATGCGGCAGCGCAAAAAGATCAGGCTGAACTGCATATTTTGCTGAGGGCCAAGGATGTTCCGGGCCTGCGAATCATCACTGCGAACTATGCTACGGTGACCCGTGACGCACTACTGGCCTTGCCGAATCTGTATGGCGATGCGAGTGTCATCGCGCGGGCGCGACAGCTGTTGCCACAACTTCCCGGCATCATCGCCGCACTCGACGAACTGGACACCTTGATCAGATCGGCGAATCGGGCCATCGTGACCATCGATTTGGCCGATTTGCGCGGCTACCAGTATGAGAGCGGCGCGATGTTCGCGATTTACGTGGCCGGATTGCCAAACGCAGTGGCGCGCGGCGGGCGTTATGATCATGTTGGCGAAGCGTTTGGCCGGGCTCGGCCGGCGACCGGTTTTTCGATGGATTTGCGTGAATTGTCGCGTCTGTTGCCCATCGCCGAACGCAAACGTTCGATCCGCGCGCCTTGGGGCAAGGAACCCGGCTTGCGGGCAAAAATCGCCGAATTGCGCAAGTCCGGCGAAGTCGTCATTCAAAGCCTGCCTGGGCACGACAACGATCAGGACGAATTTGATTGTGACCGCGTGCTGGTGCAAGACGATGGCAGCGGACATTGGATTTTGAAAAAATTGGCCTAAACGAAGTAACGGAAAATTAGAGAAGATTATGACAAAGAACGTGGTAGTTATCGGTACCCAATGGGGTGATGAGGGCAAGGGCAAGATCGTTGACTGGCTGACCGATCACGCGCAGGGCGTAGTGCGTTTTCAGGGCGGCCATAATGCCGGACACACGCTGGTGATCGGCGGCCAAAAAACCGCCTTGCAGCTGATTCCGTCGGGCATCATGCGCGCCGGCGTGGCCTGCTATATCGGCAATGGCGTGGTGCTGTCGGTACCGGATCTCCTGCGCGAGATCGATAAATTGCAGGCGATCGGCGTCGAAGTCGCATCGCGGCTGAAAGTGTCGGAAGCCTGTCCGGTCATCTTGCCTTACCACATCGCACTTGATTGCGCGCGCGAAGCTGCGCGCGGCGAGGCCAAGATCGGCACTACCTGCAAGGGCATCGGTCCGGCCTATGAAGACAAGGTGGCGCGCCGCGCGATCCGGGTGGCCGATCTGCTGAATGAAACACGTTTTGCGGAGAAGCTGCGCGAAAATCTCGACTACCACAATTTCGTTCTGACCAACTATCTGAACGCGCCTGCGGTCGATTACCAGAAGACGCTGGACGACGCGCTGGCGACCGTACCGCGCCTGAAGCCGATGGTGACTGACGTCTCCAGTGCGCTGCACACGGCCTACAAGAGCGGCGCCAAGCTGTTGTTTGAAGGCGCGCAAGGCAGTCTGCTGGACGTCGATCACGGTACTTATCCATTCGTCACCTCCAGCAATTGCGTGGCCGGGAATGCTGCCACCGGCTCTGGCGTCGGCCCGGGCATGCTGCATTACATCCTTGGCATCACCAAGGCGTACACCACCCGCGTTGGGTCCGGTCCGTTCCCGTCGGAGTTGCCGAGCGATCAGGGTGTCGGCGAACATTTGTCCCGTGTCGGTCATGAATTCGGTACCGTCACCGGCCGCGCGCGCCGCTGTGGCTGGTTCGATGCGGCACTGCTAAGACGCTCGGTGCAGATTAACGGCGTCACCGGTATGTGCCTGACCAAACTGGATGTGCTCGATGGCCTGGAATCGTTGAAGCTGTGTACTGGTTACAAGCTCCATGGCAAGACCATCGATATTTTCCCGGTCGGCGCTGAAGACGCAGAAAGCTGCGAGCCAATCTACGAAGAAATGCCAGGCTGGAAGGACAGCACGGTCGGCGCGAAATCGATGGATGCGTTGCCGCCCAACGCCCGCGCCTACATCAAGCGGATCGAACAATTGGTCGGCGTTCCGATCGATATGGTATCGACCGGTCCGGACCGCGAGGAAACCATCGTCTTGCGTCACCCGTTTGTCTGACATGCAGTCAACCTCAAAGCTCAGCGTCGTGCCACCCGCATCGAACGAGAAAGACCTGTGGGTCTCGTGGGACGGATACCATCGCCTGATCGAACGACTGGCGCTGCAGGTCCATGAATCCGGCTGGAAGTTCGACCAGATCCTGTGCCTGGCGCGCGGCGGTTTGCGGCCAGGCGATCTGCTGTCACGCATATTCGATGTGCAGTTGGCGATCCTGTCGACCAGTTCCTACCGCGAAACGGCGGACGCACAATCGAACCCCCAACGCGGCGAACTCGATATCGCCCGCAATCTCACGCTCAGCAAAGGTACGTTATCCGGCAAGGTGCTGCTGGTCGACGACCTGATCGATTCTGGCGTCACATTGGACAAGGTTCAGCGCCATCTGAGCCACAATTTTGGCGCCGTGACCGAAGTCAAATCAGCGGTCATCTGGTGCAAGGCAGGCGCATCAATGCGGCCCGACTTTTGTGCCGAGTATCTCGTCGGCGATCCATGGATCCACCAGCCGTTCGAGGAATATGACGCGCTGCACCCGCATATGTTGTCGGCGCGCTTGCGGCGACACGACGCCGAATAACCCGTTTGAGTTGCGGTTGACTCGCCTCGTGAGTATGCGTTATGTGCGATCATGCTGATTGCGTTTCTGCTTGCCTGCTCTGCCAGTATGCTGGAACACGCACTTCCCTGACGCCCTTGCATGGAATATGCAGCGAATGATGGTGATGAAAATGGTCTGGTGAGGGAAAATGGACCGTTTGTCTACCGATGAAATGCTGCGGATCCAAGCAGAAAAAAATACCGAGCAAATGATTTCAGAACTCGATACCCGCCGAGTTCGTCGAAATGGGCTATCGCGGCGCCCGGTTAAGCGGATGCCACGCCTTAACCCAAGTTAAAAAGCGGAGCCCGACGGACTCCACTTTAAACTTTGATGGATGCACATGCTGTAGGAGCGCCCCGTGGGGCACACCTACAAAGTAAGCCGTTTTTGCATGAAATCCTGATACTGTTTTCGCATGAAGCGCCGCTGCGCTTGGCATGGCTTCCCGCGTTTATTATGAAATATCCGGGTTAGGGATATCTTCCTGCCTGAGGCGGGTCTGGGACATGATGAAATGGGCGAACTGCTGTGCCGGTACCGGCTTGCTTAGCAGATAGCCCTGCATCAGGTCACAGGATTGATCCCGCAGGAAACGCAGCTGGGCTTCGGTTTCCACTCCTTCGGCCACCACTTCCAGGCGCAGACCGTGGGCCAGCGTGATGATGCCCTTGATGATGGCGGCGTCATCGGCATCGTGCGGCACGTCACGCACGAAGTATTGGTCGATCTTGATGGTATTGACCGGGAAGCGCTTCAGATAGGCGAGCGAGGAATAGCCGGTGCCGAAATCGTCAATCGACAGCCGCACATCCAGACTGCGCAGACGCTGCAGTGCCTGCAAGGTGTCTTGGGCGTTGTCCATCAGGGTGCTCTCGGTAATTTCCAGCTCCAGCAACTGCGGTGATAGCCCGGTGTCCGCCAGAACTTGCGCCACCGTGGCGCTGAAGTCTTCCTGCAAGAGCTGGCGCACCGAAAGGTTGACCGCCATTCTCATGGGCGGCATGCCAGACTTGAGCCAAGTCTGGAGTTGGGTACAGGCGGTACGCAGAACCCACTCGCCAATCGGGTTGATGAGACCGGTTTCCTCTGCCACCGGAATGAATTCGGCAGGAGAGACTGGCCCACGAGTCGGGTGGTGCCAGCGCAACAGGGCTTCCATGCCAACCACCAGGCCGTTATCGAGCCGGGCCTGGGGCTGGTAGTACACTTCCAGTTCCTGTCGGTTCAATGCCTCGCGCAGGTCACTTTCCAGGCGCATGTGTTCGGAGACTGCCAACTCCATGGCCGCCTCGAAAAACGTGAAGCCGGAGCGGGCCTTCTTGGCCCGGTACATGGCGGTATCGGCGTGCTTCAGGAGCGCGACCGCGTCGATGCTGTCGTGCGGATAGAGCGAGATGCCGATGCTGGTGCTGACAAAGATGTCGTGGCCGTCAATCTGGAATGGCGTAGACAGGGCGCGGCAGATGTTCTGGGCGGCAGCGGCAGCAGTATTCGGACCTGTCATGTCGGCCAGCACCACGGTAAATTCGTCACCGCCCAGGCGGGCCACGCAGTCCACGCTGCGCACACTGCGCCGAATCCGCTGCGCGACTGCTACCAGCAGCCGATCGCCTACTTCATGACCGAGGGTGTCGTTGACATTTTTGAAACGATCCAGGTCCAGGAACAGCACGGCCACCATTTCCCCGGTTTGCCGTGCCTGCTCGATACAGCGTTCCAGCTGCTTGAAAAACAGGGCACGGTTCGGCAGATCTGTCAGCGGGTCGTTATAGGCCAGGTGGCGGATGCGCTGCTCCGTCCGGTTGGCATCGACGATGCGCCGCACCCGCTGTGACAGGACGGCGAAATGGATCGGTTTGGGGATATAGTCGCTGGCGCCGGCGGCAAATGCCCGTTCAACCGAAAGATTGTCTTCCAGCGCGGTAATCATCAGCACCGGGATGGCGTGCCCGTTGGGATGCTCTTGTAGTCGGGCGCAGGTGGTAAAACCGTCCATTACCGGCATCAGTGCATCCATCAGGATCACATCCGGTTGGATGCGCTTGAGCAGCATCAGGGCCTGGGCGCCATTCTCGGCCTCTTCCACCCGGAAACCGTCCCTTGATAACGTATGCCGTAAGGCGCTGCGTGTGCTGCGGTCATCATCCACCACCAGCACCAGGATACTTGCCTCTTCGGGCTTGATGGGGCGCTGGTTTTCGAGAAATACCTCGCTGCCAAGCAGTACCGCCACCTCGTCGAAGGCTGAACGCAACTGTGGCAATAGCAGGCGTATGTCATCGATCTGTTGCTTTAAGGCTAAGTCTTCCACTGCCTTGGCGCACAGGGTCAGGCTGGTGGCACCCAGGTTGCTGCTGCAGCCCTTGATGGTGTGAGCTGCGGCCCCGGCTGCTTCGGCGTCACGTTGGCAGACGGCCTGCTCCAGTTGTTCCAGATAGGCCGGCACGTCTTCCAGGAAGGGCCTCACTGCATGTTGCAAAGCGGGGCCGAGAATTTCACGCAGCTTGTCGAAGACGACCCGATCCAGCACGCCATCTTTAACCGCTACCGGGTTCGGTATTTCTTCGACTGTCTGCTTTGTCGCCATGCCTTTGGCAAACCAGCACTCCAGCTTGTGCCGCAGCGCAACCAGGGTGATGGGTTTTGCCAGATAATCATCCATGCCTGCTGCCAGGCATTTTTCCAAATCTCCCGGTTGGGTGTTGGCAGTCATGGCGACGATCGGAGTGCGTCGTCCCTGCGGCTCTTCAATATTGCGAATCTGCGCCGTGACTTCATAGCCGTCCATCTCCGGCATGTTGCAATCCATTAGAATCAGGTCGAAACGGCTGCGACGGGTGGCTTCAATCGCCTCCCAGCCGTTGGAGGCAAATTCGCAATGGCAGCCGCTCATGGCCAGCATACCGCCCGCCACCACCTGATTGGTACGGTTGTCTTCCACTACCAGCACCTGATACGTGCCGGCTGCAGTTGTCGGACCCGCCGGCAGAGTGGGTGGTGTTGCTGCAATGCTGCGGGTTTCCCCGTCCGACAGCAGATGTCGGATCGCATCCAGCAGACGATTCAGGCGCAACGGTTTTCCCAAATAGCCATCGGCTCCCACCGGCAGTTCACTCTGCGGCGCACCATAGCGATCCAGCAGTAATAAGCGTGTCGCCGATAGTGCTGCATGGGAATGGATATGGCGAGCCAGGTCTGCACCTTGCCCGTCGCTGGCGCTGAGGTCCATGATCACCAGAAAATAGGGTGTTTGGTTCTGTTCTGCGCGTCCCAGCTCCAGCAGTGTCTCGGCAGTGCTGCCTGTTGCGCGGCAAGACATACCGTGGTCCGTCAGATTTTGCGTCAGGAAGCTGCGTACAATCTCACTTTCAGCCATTACCAGCACCCGCAGTCCAGTCAGGGTTTGCTGCTCGGGCACGAATGGCCGCAGTTCGCCTGGTTTGCACAGGATCGTCAACCAGAACGTGGTGCCCTGTCCAAGCTGGCTGACGACCCCGATTTCGCCGCCCATGAGTTCCGCCAGCTGCTTGCTGATGGTTAGGCCGAGGCCGGTGCCGCCGTACTTGCGGGTGGTGGAGCGGTCGGCTTGGGAGAAGGATTCGAACACATGGCGCGCCGTGTCCTGGTCCATGCCGATGCCGGTGTCACTCACCTCAAAACGCAGGCTGATGCGGTCAAAGCTGTCGGCAGTGCAAGAGATGCGCACCGCCACCTCACCATGCTCGGTGAACTTCACCGCGTTGCCAATCAGATTAAGCAGCACCTGTCGCAGGCGCAGCGAATCACCCTTGATCCGATCGGGCACGCCGGAGGATAGCAGGTAACCAAGCTCCAGGCCTTTTTGTTGCACTTGACCGGCGAGCAATTCGATCACCTCGTCAAGCAGCTTGCGCAAGTCGAAGTCGATCTCCTCCAGTTCCACCTTGCCGGCTTCCACCTTGGAGAAATCGAGGATGTTATTGATCAGATCCATCAGTGTGTGAGCCGAACTGCGGGCCACCTCGACGCACTCCTGCTGCGGCGGCGTGAGCGGCATCTCCTTGAGCAGGTCGAGCATTCCTATCACACCATTCAATGGGGTGCGCACTTCGTGACTGACAGTGGCGGCGAATTGCGCCTTCATCAGCGCCATGTGCAGTGCCTGATCCCGGGCTTGCTTCAATTCCGCTTCCCGCTCCTCCAGCACAGTCATCATTTTGTTGAAGGCATGGGCCATGTCGATGATGTCGCGTGGCCCCCCCGGGACGGCGCGCATGCCCGACTCGCCAGCCTCGGCACGTCCCATCAGGCCAGACAAGGCGTTCAATGGTCGGATCAAGTGCTGCGCCAGAAGGCGGATGACTCCCAGCAGGATGATGGCGAAGGAGAGCGTGATTGCCAGGTTGCCTAACAGCAGCGAAACCACCAGGCGATTCATGCTTCCCTTGCCGAGCACCACATGCACATACCCCAGGAGTTCGGGTTTGTGCTCCTGCAGGTCGAAGGGCGATGCTCCTGCCTGGCCTTCATAGACCGGTGCGCCGAAGCGCCATTCGTCACCGGTTTCCCCTGCCAGCATGGCGTGGGTCAGGGCGACATCGGGCTGGAGTCTCCGATTCGGTTGTATTATCGTGCCTGCCTTGGTTTCTGACAGCAGGACCTTGTGGCCAGCATCGGTGATCTCCACCTGGAGTACATCCGGGAAAGCCAGGGTCGTGGCGACCCCCTCACGGACATTGTCGGGCGAGTGATAAAGCAAGGCCAGGGTGCTCTGCCGTGCCAGATTCTCGGCGATATGCTGGCCTTGCTCGATGAGATAACCCCTCATTGCTCGGCTGGTTTCCCACGAGTTCATCAGGGAGGAGAACAATGCCAGGCCCAGGATGGAGGCAGTGACAATCACCATCAGTTGGCGGCGAAAGCCGGTGCGGCGGAAGTAGTCGTAAAACATGATGTGCTCGTTAGGATGGGGCGAAAGGAGCCGTCACGTACTGACCGATCATCCATATTGCCTGCGCATCCCATGATGGGTTGGATTGCTGGCAGTACTTCAGGGTATTCATCACGGCTCCGGGAAAACGAAATCGAAACTGCGTTGCTGCTGATAGCCGATGTTCAAGCCGATGTGGCTGGCGGTACGCAGATTGACCGCCGTGAGCACCTCGCGCAGCGGTGACATGCCACGCTTGCGCGGTTCCCCCGCGAGCACGCCAAGGGCGAAATTGGCTAAATCATGTCCCAGTCCCACATTGTTCGGATACAGGGCGAACAGGGCGCCCTTCTTGACGTGCAGGAAGCTGCTGGAAAAGACGGGTACGCCACGGTTCCAGGATTCCTTGAGGATCAGCGGCAAAATCGTGTCCTCGTCCACCGTGGTGGAATCCTGGGGCAGCCAGACCGCGTCAAACCGGCTGTCGGCTGTGGCGAAAGCGGCTTCGTAGAGGCGTGCCGCCGAGGCCAGATCTCGCGCTTCATGGGCCACCAGTTCCAAGCCTTGGGCCTTGGCTGCTTCGCGTGCCAGCTTGAGTAGCCATTCGTTGTGTTGCGGATCGTAGATTACGGTCACCTTTTTTGCGCCGGGGAGCAGTTTTTTCAGGAGGGCGAACAGCAGGACCGGGTCCGGCGTCAGACTGATGCCAATCAGGTTGCGGCTCTCCGTTTCGGGGACCGAGAGCACGCCGCCCACTACCACGGCAATGTCCCGGTCCAGCCCGGATGCGGTCTTCAGCCCCTGGCGTCCGAGGGCGATCACTACCTTGGTGCCGCTGCGCTTCAGCTGCCCGTTCAGGTCGGCCGTATTGCTGTTCGGTCCGATCGGGTAGCTGTTTACCCGCACTTTGGCTTGCTCTTCGATGCCTTCGATGATCTTGGCAAAGACGCTGCGAAAGGGCTCTCCGATGTCCGGGTAAATGACGGCGATCGCGCCCTTGCTTTCCAGCATATCCTGTCGTTTTGGCGGGCTGTCCAACGCGGCAAGGACGATCATCGGGTTGAGTTCGGAGCGCATGACCGGCACCCCGGTACCGCCTTCGATCCAGTTCAATAGCTGGTTTTTCACGGCCCAGTCACTCCCGTTCCTGTCCGAGTATGCGGTCTCATGGCCAGCGTGGGCGAGTGCACCAGCGAGTGCCAGCAACAAGCCAAGCGCAACCCGCAACGCGGCGGGATAGCTCATCCGCGGAGGGCGAATCCCCACAGATGCCTTAGAGCTTGTGCTGGAACTGGACATAGAAGGTCCGTCCCGGAAGCGGTAAGTCGAAGGGAATATTGCCCGGGGCTAAGCTTGGTTCTCTCACATCCTGGTTGAACAGGTTCAGCAGCATGGCATTGACGGTCCAGCCGCCGGCTAGCTGCTCTCGCCTCAGGCTCAGATCCAGCGTGGTGTAATCGGCGATCTGGGGCCGGGTGTCGCCCGGTTGCCGCTTGCGGTCGGCGACATTGTTGATCGTCGTGCCAAGCTGCCATAGCGGCGCAAAGCGCCAGTCGGCCCGGGCGAACAGCCGTTGGTGGGGCGCGAGACCAGCGTCCTGGCCGGTGGCCTCATCGGTGGAATGCTGCAGTGAAAAGCTGCCCGAAAGCCGTACGGTGCGCGTCGCATCCCAGGTCGCTTCCAGCTCCAGGCCGCGCCCTGTCTGGTCGCCGGTATTTTGCGCGGTGGCGCCGCTGGCATCTGGCACGAAGCGGATAATGTCGCGCATACGATAGTTGAACAGGCTCAGGTTGGTTTGCAGCGTGTTGGTGGGTTGCCAGGAGAACGCCAGTTCATTGGTCGCGATCGTTTCCGGTTTCAGGGAGGGATTGCCAATCGTGACCGGGTTGTTGATGCTGTACTGCTCGGTGAATGACGGAGCGCGGAAAGCACGGCCGTGCAGTGCCTTGACGACAAAGTTATAGGCCGCGTCCCACACCAGCGCCAGGCGCGGATTGGTGGTCGTGCCGAAGTCCGAATAGCGGTCATGCCGCACGCCAGCCGTCAGGGTCCAGTCCTTTGCGATAGTCCATTCATCCTGGGCAAACACGTACGCCAGGTTGCGTTTGTGGGGCGTAAGGTAGACGTCTGGCGTGCCGCTGACATCGACGATGCTGCCCAAGGGGATAAAGGCGGGGCCGATACCTGGAACGATGACGAACTTGAAGTTCTTTGCTTCCGATGTCTCATATAAATCCTCAACCCGAAACCCGGTGCCCAGACGGAATCGATGATGTTCAAAGCCGCTATAGAAGGCCGAAATACTGCCGTGGGTGTGGCGCTCGGAATGCCCCGGGTTGCCGACAACCCCGTTCGGGAACGCACCACCAAAGGCGCCGGCTGGGAATAGCATATAAGCCGGATCGCCGGGTTTTTCTTTGATATCGTAATATCCAATGACACTGGACACGTCCCAGTTCGGGGCCCAGTTGGCATTCTGGTAAGTGAGGTCAAGGTACAGCCTGGATTCAGGGGCGCGGCCATTCTGGTCCAGACTCTCGGCCAGCCCGGTGCCTATGCCTACTTCGCGCTGCTGATAGGCGGCGCGAAAACGCCACTGCTCAAAGGACAGATCGGCGCGCGCGTCCAAGGCATTGCGCACCGCGTTGATCGCCCCGGGGGCAAGGGATGCGTTGGTGCCGAAGAGTTTGTCCAGCGAAGATTGGAGATCCTGCTGGATGACGCGATTTTGGCCGTCGGTGTGGCCGACACGGAGATAGAGGGCGGCTTCCAGCGGACCCAACTCGCCGCCATGCTGTATCCAGGCATCACGGCTATTGAAGCT
This sequence comes from Pseudundibacterium arcticum, assembly GCF_042646465.1. Lineage (NCBI taxonomy): Bacteria > Pseudomonadati > Pseudomonadota > Betaproteobacteria > Burkholderiales > Oxalobacteraceae > Pseudundibacterium > Pseudundibacterium arcticum. The sequence goes on along the minus strand of NZ_JBHRTP010000048.1, from coordinate 85,388 downwards.
GCCGGCACGTGCGCCGAATTCGGTGCCCTTGATGTCGGCCGCCGTCTTGGTAATCACATTGATCACGCCGGAGACCGCATCGGCACCGTACAGCGCCGATCCGGGACCCCGGATCACTTCGATCCGGGCCACATTCTCCAGCGGCATACCGCCCCATGCCAGGCTGCGATTGCCGAGAAATACGTTGGTAATTGGTATTCCATTGACCAGCATCAGGACTTGCGGATTGTAGCCGGTTTGTATGCCGCGGAAGCTGTAGATGGGGTTGGCCGCCAGCGATGAAACGGAGACATGCAGGCCCGGGACACTTTCCAGCACCTGATCCAGGTCGGTGGCCCCCATCGCCTCGATATCGCGGGCAGTGATGACGGTAGCGACTGCCGGTGCGCGGGCAATTGCTTGCTGACTGCCGGTGGCGATGCTAACGGTGGACTTGTCGCCGTAGGCCAGCGCTAGTTCCTCTTCTTCAGATGCTTGGGCGGCAGCAGTGCCGGTCCAGACCAGAGCTAAAGATGCGCAGAGCGCTTGACGTTGCAATCGTTGCATGGGTCGCATGACTGTTTTTCCTTTTTATTTTTCGTCAACCAAATTGGACTTACGGGTTCCCTCTTGCCTTCTAACCGCTGCTGGCCCGCCAGGAGCGTTGTGGTCGCCCTTCATACGCAATATCCGCACAAGAAATCCGATATAGCGCACCTTCAGGGCGTTCCGATGCTTCGATGAAACACGGCTGCATTCCTGCCAGGAACGCTGGAAATACGAACAGATAGTATTCCTTGGGCGACAGGCCGAGATCGGCGGCCAAAGCGGCGGCCAGACCACCGTAGTTCATTCGCATCCGCCAGCGGCCGGTGAGCAAGACTTCCTCAATGGTAAAGGCAAGCTGCAGGTAGGGCCCCTGATCCAGGCCCATGCTCCGTGCCAATTCCAACATGGGTTGATTGCGCTCGTCGCAATTGATAAGGGGCCGGCCGTAGCCGGCAATGCTGCGATGTGCTTCCAGTTCGACGTTCACGCAATCGGCGAGAGTGGTGCCTTCGTCCAGCCGCTGGCGGGTGCGAATCAAAAAATCGATGGCCCGTAGGCTGATGCCGCCGCCATAGATCGATGCTTCCGATACCGCCAGAGCGGCCGCGACACCCAGAGCGCCGGTGCTGCGTGCGCTTCCGGCCAGCGCCGCGACCCGGTTGTTCCAGAGCCGCACATCCGGGTAGCTGGTGTAGGTCCAGATCGCATGCATCAGACGCAATTGCTCCGCGGAGAAGCGGCGGCCGGTAATGCCGAACACGTACAGCTCGACCCAGTCCATGTCCTTGAGCTCGGCATGCAGATCGTGGCCACGGAAAATCACATGGCTGCCAGGGAAGAAAGCACCCATGCGGCTCTTCAATACACCGACGTTTTCCGGCAGCAGATTGGGATGGCTATCGCACATGCTCATGCAGGCTCCTGGATGGAATCGGTTTCCAGTTCCACGCTACCAAAGGGAAATTTCTTGTAGCCGTACTGGCGCTGCTCCATAGCATGGGCAGCCGCGCCCGGCAGGCGCAGCAAGAGGTGGAGCATTTCCCCCTGCTCAGGCGTAAAGCCGAGGTCGGCGAGAGCAGCAGCGGCGACACCGGACAGGGACAAGGGGGAAGCCGCTGCGGCTTCCAGCGTGGTCAGGTTTTTTTCCAGCCAGCACAAATAGGACCCCGTGCTCAGGCGGGCCAGACATGTCAGGGTCTGCCTGACGGGCGTGGCGGTGCTGATACCATGCGGATCGAAGCCCGGCGCATGTTCTGGCGTCGGCCAAATGCTGCCCGGGCTTGCGGTGCGCACCGGGAGTCGACGGCGCCAAGCCTCGAGGTCGGTACCGCAGGCGGCCCAGTTTTCCATTGCCAGCAATACCTCGCGGCCGCCAGCCAGCTGTCCCGCGCCTACTGCCAGTGCCGCCATGAGACTGGAAGCGGCGGTCGAGCCGCAGACGCCGCCGCACATGGCCGCATGTACAGACGAATCTCTGGGGCCCGGGTTGGCCAGCGCCACCGCCAATGCTTCCAGCAAATCTGCTTGCGACGCGGTGGGCGCCTCTTCGTGGAACAGCAGGTAGAGCATTTCCACCCAGCGGGCTTGCCCCAGCATCTCTCCATAGACATCATAGCCGCGGCAATAGGCGGCACGGGTAGCGAAGGGATTGTCCGGTTCCGGCTCTTCGCGCCAGATGCGGCTGTGTATGGTGTTTGGATTTTCCGTGTCGCTCATACTATCCCCTGTGGTGATGGGCACGGCTAAAGCAGGCTCATGCCGCCATCGACGACGATTTCCTCGCCGACTAAGTAGGATGAGTCGTCCGAGGCGAGGAACAGGACGACCTTGGCGATCTCTTCCGGTGTGCCGAAACGCTTGATGGGTGATTTGTGTTCGATCTCGCCTTTTATCGCCTGGACCATGTCCGCGGGTAAGCCAAAGCGCTCGAACATGGGGGTGGCGATGGGGCCGGGGCTGATCGCATTAATCCGAATCCCGCGGCTGATGAGTTCCAGACTCAGCGACTGCACCAACGAGCGCAGGGCGGCCTTGCTTGCGCCGTAGACGCTGAAATTGGGTGAGCCCAATTGGTTGGTGATGGAAGTGGTGACGATGATAGATGCGGTGTCGCCGAACAGGGGCAGCGCTTGCTGGATTGTGAAGAACACCCCTTTGCAGTTGATCCCCATGATTTCGTCGAACTGGGTTTCGGATACCTGCTCCAGGGGCGCTGCTGTGGCGACAGCAGCGTTGACGAACAGCACATCCAAGCGCTTGAAATGATTGTTTACTTGCTGCATTAATGACGTGATATCGGCTAAATTTCCGGCGTCGCTGCGGATGACCAGAGTTTCGCTGCCCAACTCTTCTCGGGCACGCGCCAAGCCATCTGGATCTCGGCCAGTAATCGCTAGACGGGCGCCGTGGTCACGGAACAGTTTTGCGGTAGCTAAACCGATTCCGCTCGAACCACCAGTGATGAGTACCGTTTTTCCTTTGAGTTTTTCCATTGTGATTCCTTATAGGCCGCCGGCCAAAACGCGCATACGAACATTCATGGGGGGCACCTCGTCGCGATCGATGAGTACGTCCAGCAGCGTCGGGCCTTGGCGCGCGCATATGGCAGAGATATCCAGCTTGAGCAGATCTTCTGGCGAACGGATGGTATGGCCTTCGGCGCCCATGGCCCGGGCCATGGCGGCGAAATCGGTGGGGGGTAGATCGCAGCCGATCTGTTCGGCTTTCGCGAGCCGCTGGCCGTGCTTGACCATTCCCAGGGCCTGGTCGTTGAGGATGACGAAGATGACGGATAGCTTTTCGGCCACTGCTACCGAGATTTCCTGGCCATTCATCAGAAAGCTGCCGTCGCCGGTAATGCACACCACCGGTAGCTTCGGATTGGCTGCCGCAGTACCGATGGCGCCGCCGATGGCCCATCCCATCGGGGCAAAGTTCATGGTGACCCGCAGCCACCCGCCCTCGGTCTTGCGTCGACCGGGCGGGCGCTTAGTCCCGCCTGCGTGCCGTCTTTCGCTGATGCGTCGGTCTATGTTGGGCTGCAAGTAGTGGATGGCCCAGGTAGTGCTGTCGCCGGTATCGGCCAGGAAGCGGGTGGTGGGGGGGAATAGCCGACCCAATTCGTACATCAGCCGTTGCGGCAGGATCGGCGTCGCATTGCTCTCGGCCTTGTCGGGGGCGGCCAGCATGTTGTCCGGTTTCCGGTGGGCGCCATGCTCCTGATGCGCGCTGCGCCGCTGCTGCGCAGGCTCGATATGGCCGCTCTGCCTAGCTTCGTGTAACTGCTGGACGAGTCGGGTGAAGATCGTCTGGATGCGACCGCGCATGTGAAAACGCGCCATCGGCGTGCGGGTCAGGTGCTCTTCCGATTCGTCGATATGTACCAGCCGTGCATTCAACAGACTGTCGCTCCAGCCGCCGCTGTTCCATTCACCCATGCCGGTGCCGACGGCAACGATCAAATCCACCGACTTATCCCGCAGCACGGCCTCGGCCGAGGCATGACCACCGAAGCCGAAAACGCCGCGAAACAGCGGGTGATGCGGGTTGACCAGGCCTTTGCCATCTGGGGTGGTGACCACCATGGCCCCGCTCATTTCGGCGAATTGGAGTATGGAACCGATGGCCTCGCCACAACATACGCCTATCAGGAAAACCACATTTTCGGCCTCGGCCAGCATGTGACGCAGCGTTTGAAGCGCATCGTCGTCCACCAGGGCGGATGGCTTCAGAAGAGAACACAAGTCGTAGGCAGGGGCTGGCAGTGGATTCGGACTGCGGAATACATCCACCGGAATGCTCAGGTGCGCCGGCCCCATGGGAGTACGGGTGGCTAGTTGTAATGCGGTAATGAGTTTGTGTTCAAACTGCGCCGGATGGGATACCAGCGAGTTGTAGCGGGTGCAGTGCTGCAGCATGCCCAGGGTATTGATTCCGGTGCAGGCGGATTCCTGCAGCGGATTCTTGCCGAAAGTAGGCAAGGCCGGCTGACCGGTGATGACCAGCATCGGGATATTGTTGTCGTAAGCGCAGGCGACACCGGTGATCAGATTGGTGATGCCGGGGCCGGAGGTGGAGCAGCAGACCCCGATCTTGCCGGTTTCGCGCGCATAACCGTCGGCCATGAAGGCGGCTCCTGCCTCGTGGCGCGCCAGGATGTGGCGTACACCGCCCCTGCGGCTGCTTCGGGCGATGGCATTGAACAGGGGCTCGATGGCACCGCCGGGAATGCCGAACACGTATTCGATCTCCATCTGTTCCAGATAGGCCAGCAGCAGATCCGCTATTTCTATCGGCTGCTCGGGAGTCCATTCCGGACTGTTTTTCTTTCTTTCCGTATTGTCATGCGCCAGAAAAATTTCAGTAGTCATATCGCCGCCTCTTCGGTAATGGAAAGATGGCGTCGATCGATTGGCGAGCATCCGGTTCAGGCATAGTCGGGCCGATCAATAGGCTGATTATTGCTGCTGTGCGATCCTATTGTATCCATCTCTGAAATAATTGCCACCTGGATTTAGTCAGCCGGATAATCCTGCAACAGCGTGCCGAAGCCCCTCTAGGGAGTGTGGTTGTTTAAATTTCCACTTTGGCATCGATCCCGTTTTGGATGGGGGGCGTCCATCCCATTGCTTATATAGTTCCATCGATTGCGAAGCACTACACCAGCCCTTGGCACGAGAGCACTTGCGCCACCGCGTTGTCGGCTGACAGCATTAGCGTTAGGATAAAAGCGGACATCACGCAGCGGATTCCGGATAGGGGCTTGGCTTCTCGCTCATTTGCTAAAACTAATGGGAGTATATCGAGTATCTCAGCTTTTTTAGTGCGGAAATGTAATTTTTCTGAGGGAGTATATGCAGGCGTGCAAAACAGACGCCTGGCGCGATTCTGCCGCAGCGATGAGCTGCAGATCGGGCCCACGATAGCCAATACCATCGCTCTGCAAAGGGATACTGAAAAACAGCACTGCGTTAGATGGGAAAGTGCCGATAAGAACAGGAATCTTAGGAATTACAGAAAACCCAGAAGGGGAGGGCGATATGTCATGACGGGACAATTTTTCGTATAACGATATGGGCCTGTGGCTCAACGAGAGGCGAGTCACCGAAATCGAATGCCTGGTGCCTGACCTGACCGGCGTCGCCCGCGGCAAGATCTTGCCGCGCGCCAAATTCACCGAAGAGCGCGGCATGCGCATCCCGGAAGCGGTGCTCGGCATGACCGTGACCGGGAATTTCCCGACCGGCGATGCAGCCTACGAGCGCGCCATCTCGGCGATTGACCGCGACATGGTGCTGCGCGCCGATCCCGGCACGATTACGCTGGTGCCGTGGGCAGTCGACCCGACTGCCCAAGTGATCCACGACTGCTATTTCTCCGACGGCGCGCTGGTCGATTTTGCGCCGCGTTCGGTGCTGCGGCGGGTGCTCGGGCTGTATGCCGAGCGGGGATGGTCGCCGATCGTCGCTCCGGAACTGGAGTTCTACCTGACTGCGAAAAATACCGATCCCGACTTGCCCTTGATACCGCCGATCGGGCGCAGCGGCAGGTCGGAAACCATCCGTCAGGTTTACAGCATCGATGCGGTCAACGAGTTCGACCCGCTGTTCGAGGATATCTACGATTATTGCGAATTGATGCAGCTCGACGTCGATACGTTGATTCACGAAGTCGGCGCCGGCCAGATGGAGATCAATTTCCTGCATGGCGAACCGCTGGGGCTGGCGGATCGGGTGTTTTACTTCAAGCGAACGCTGCGTGAAGCGGCCATGCGGCATGAGATGTATGCGACGTTCATGGCCAAACCGATGGCGGAGGAACCCGGCTCGGCGATGCATATCCATCAAAGCGTGCTCGATACGAAGACTGGACAGAATATTTTCAGCAACGCCGACGGCACAGCCAGCCAGGCGTTCTCGCATTACATCGGGGGCCTGCAGCGCTATATGCCCGCCGCGATGGCGATCGTGGCGCCGTACGTCAATTCGTATCGGCGCATCGTGCGCCATACCGCGGCACCGATCAATATCCAGTGGGGTATCGACAACCGTACGGTCGGATTTCGGGTGCCGATCACCGGGCCGGAGGACAGACGCATCGAAAACCGCGTGGTCGGCGCCGACGCCAATGACGGTCGATAGCGCGTACGACCTTGACTATGAGCTGCCGCAGAGTCTGTCGGAAGCCTTGCAGGGATTGCGTCAGGAAAACAGATTGCGCGCGGTGCTCGGTGAGCGTTTCGTCGACGTCTATGCCGCGATCAAGGATACCGAGTACGACGAGTTCATGAAAGTCATCAGTCCGTGGGAGCGCGAGCATCTGCTGCTGCATGTCTGAGTGGAATCGATGGCCGCCCGCCAGCCGTCGTTGCCACGCACCGGCACAGAATCGGATCCTGTCCGCCAATCCCAGTGCCCATGTCAATCAGCACGCCGAATCGATAGCGCCATCGTCTTGCGACTGGATGCTGCGCATTACCTGCACCCATTCGACTCCGCTTCAGCGCATCAAGTTGGTGGGGCAGGTCGGAGCGCGGATACGTTCGGCGTCCAAAAACAAAAAACCCGCATCTCGAATTGAGTCATGCGGGTCAGTTGATTTCTAGCCGATTACTTCAGATTGCAAATCATGCGCAATAAACCTGCCAGATTTTTGAAAAACTTTGGTGCCCACGGAGGGACTCGAACCCCCACACCCAAAGGCACATGGACCTGAACCATGCGCGTCTACCAATTCCGCCACGTGGGCACTGCTGTACTTCTGATACTATAAGCACTTTTCAACCGGCCTTAAAACTCGACCTTCAGAAGTTTTGAAGCCGTTTGTGTTGCTTATTTGTTTTCGCTAATTGCCGCGAAAGAACAAAATTATAGCGGAAAAATTCTGGAAGTCAAACAACAAATTCGTACTCCCCGTAAAAAATTGCTGCGTTAGGAAAACAGGACACTCTCCGTTACACTAAGCCGCATTAATAATAACTCACTTAAACAGCCTTTTGAGCCAATACTCCTACACCATTCCCAGCCGCGAGGATATTCTCGGCATACTGCGCACTGCGACTACCCAGCACAATGCGGACTCCATCGCAGCCGAGCTCGACGTCAAACCGGAAGAAATGGATGGCCTGATGCGCCGTCTGAACGCGATGGAGCGCGACGGTCAGATCAAGCCCGATAATTCCGGCCGCTATCAGCTTGCGAATCTATCCAGCTTCATCCTCGGCCGCGTCAGCAGCCACCGCGATGGTTACGGCTTCCTGATCCCGGACGATGCCGGCGACGATGTATTCCTGCCGGAAAAAGAGATGCAAAAAGTCCTGCACGGCGATCGCGTGCAGGCGCGTATCATCGGCACCGATCGTCGCGGCCGGCCCGAGGGCACGATCGTCGAGGTTGTCAGCCGTGCCAACACCCATGTGATTGGCCGTTTGCTCAATGAAAACGGGGTGTGGGTGGTGGCACCGGAAGACCAGCGCATCAGCCAGGACATTCTGCTAGCCGGGTCGCCCGGCAAGGCCAAGGCCGGCCAGATCGTCAGCGTGCAACTGATTGAGCAGCCGTCGCGCTTCACCCAACCGGTCGGCAAGATCGTCGAGGTGCTGGGTGAAATAGATGATCCCGGCATGGAGATCGAAATCGCGGTCCGCAAGTTCGGCGTGCCACACGAGTTTTCCGAAGCGGCAAAAAAATTGGCAGCCAAATTGCCAGCCGAAGTGCGCGACAGCGACCTGGACGACCGGGTCGACCTGCGCGACGTGCCGCTGGTCACCATCGACGGCGAAGACGCGCGCGACTTCGACGATGCAGTATATTGCGAGCCGATCAAGATCGGCCGTGCCGATGGCTTCCGTCTGATCGTCGCGATTGCCGATGTCAGCCATTATGTCAAGCCGAACGATGCGCTCGATGCCGATGCGCTGGAACGCAGCACTTCGGTCTATTTCCCGCGACGCGTGATCCCGATGCTGCCGGAGAAACTGTCGAACGGACTGTGTTCTCTCAACCCCGACGTTGATCGACTGACACTGGTGTGCGATGCAGTGGTCACCGCAAAAGGCGAGGTCAAGGCCTACCAGTTTTATCCGGCCGTGATTCATTCTGCCGCGCGCCTGACGTATACCGAAGTGGCCGATATTCTCGGTAACACCAAGGGGCCAGAAGCGGCCCGGCGCCCGGGGCTGGTGCCGCATCTGCTGAATCTGTACGCGTTGTACCGTGCCTTGCATCAAGCGCGGCAACTGCGCGGCGCGATCGACTTTGAGACCACCGAAACCTATATCGTCTGCAACCCCAATGGCAAGATTGAAAAAATCCTGCCGCGCACCCGCAATGACGCGCACAAGCTGATCGAGGAATGCATGCTGGCCGCCAATGTCTGTGCGGCCGACCTGCTGCAGCGTCACAAGCACCCAGGTACCTACCGGATCCATGCCGCGCCGACCAAGGAAAAGCTGACCCAGGTAAGGACTTTCCTCAAGCAAGTGGCCTTGCATCTGGGTGGCGGTGACAGTCCGGCGGCGTCCGATTACGCCGAATTGATGAACAAGATCAAGGCGCGTCCGGATGCCGCCTTGCTGCAAACCATGCTGTTGCGTTCGATGCAGCAGGCGGTCTACAGTCCAGACAATATCGGCCACTTTGGCCTCGCGTATGAGGCTTACGCCCATTTCACCAGCCCGATCCGGCGCTATCCCGACCTGCTGACGCATCGTGCGATCAAGGCGATTTTGCAAGGCAAGCGCTATGAGCCGAAGGGAATCGACAGCTCCAAACTGAACACCACGATTTCGAACGCCATTCGCAAACAGCAGCAGAAAGACAAGACCGAGGGCAAGCAGAAGCCGGTGGACAGCTTGACGATCTGGGATGCGTTGGGGGTGCACTGTTCGGCCAACGAGCGTCGGGCCGATGAGGCCTCGCGCGACGTCGAGGCCTGGCTGAAGTGCTATTTCATCCGCGACAAACTCGGCGAGCAATTTTCCGGCACGATTTCCGGCGTCACCAGCTTCGGCATATTTGTGACGTTAGATGAGCTGTTCATCGAAGGACTGGTGCACGTGACCGAATTGGGTGCCGATTACTTCCAGTACGACGACGCGCGCCACGAACTGCGCGCCGAGCGCACCGGCAAGCGTTATCAACTGACCGACCGGGTCACGGTGCAGGTGAGCCGTGTCGATCTGGAAGCGCGCAAGATCGACTTGCGATTGGTGACCGAAGACGGCTTGGCGATACCCGGCAAAACCGCAGCGAAGAAAGACGGTCGAGCAGCCGATTCCGGCACCGCGCACAAAGCGCATGACAAGGCCAGCGTCAAAGGTGCAAAACAGGACATGAACCGGGCACAGCCAGCCAAGGCGGCCAAGAGCATCAAGGTGAACAAGACCAGATCGGCCGCAAGAACGGCAAAAACGACCAGCACGGTCGGATCTGCCAAGACCGGCGCATCCAAATCCTTTACAAAATCCGGCATGAAGAAACGATAGAACATGAAGAGCAAAATGATTTTCGGCTTTCACGCGGTGACCGCGCGTCTGCGTCACGACGCGTCGTCGATTGAAGAAATTTATGTCGACGCAGGACGCGTCGACCGTCGCATGCAGGATCTGCTGCACGCCGCCAAGGCGGCCAATGTCAGGGTGATTTCGGTGGACGACCAGCGCTTGGATCGCATCGTCGGCACCCGTCGTCATCAAGGCGTGATTGCGCTGGCCGGTGAAATATCGCTGGCACGCAATCTGGACGAACTGCTGGACGGTATCGACGGTCCGCCGCTATTGCTGGTACTCGACGGCATCACCGATCCGCACAATCTGGGCGCCTGCCTGCGGGTTGCCGACGGTGCCGGCGCGCACGCCGTGATCGTGCCGAAAGACCGCGCAGTTGGCCTGAATGCGACGGCCGCCAAGGTTGCCAGCGGCGCTGCCGAATCGGTGCCTTACATTACGGTCACCAATCTGGCGCGGACCCTGCGTGAACTGAAGGAGCGCGAGATCCTGCTGATCGGTACCACCGATGATGTCGAGACCAGCCTGTACCAGGCCGATTTCACCGGCCCAGCGGCATTGGTGATGGGCTCGGAAGGCGAGGGCATGCGCCGCCTGACACGAGAAACCTGCGATGTCCTGATCAGTATCCCGATGTTCGGCGCGGTGGAAAGCCTGAACGTGTCGGTCGCATCCGGCGTCTGCCTGTTCGAGGCACGCCGCCAGCGGCTCGTCGCGACCTGATTCGGCAGATGTCGCCCCGGCGGCTTGCCTGCCGGGTCTGCGCTTGCCGCTGTCACCGCTCGCCACTCCGACTGACGCGCCAAGCCAGGCCGGGCGGCAGATTCAATCAGATTCATTGATCCGGATCACACCGCCCTGTTCCACGCAAGCAAAGTTGGCATGAAAACGCTACCATTGTGCCTCCCGGCAACCATCTCTTTCTCCCATGTTCCAGCATATTCGCGAAGACATCGCCAACATCATTGAGCGCGATCCGGCCGCCCGTACGGCCTTTGAAGTGCTGACTTGTTATCCCGGCCTGCATGCGATCGTGATGCATGGTTGGTCCCACTGGTGTTGGACCCATGGCATGAAATGGCTGGGCCGCTTTATCTCACAACTGGCGCGGCTGTTCACCGCGATCGAGATTCACCCGGGCGCCGTAATCGGCCGACGTGTGTTCATCGATCACGGGTTTGGTGTGGTGATCGGCGAGACTGCCGAGATTGGCGACGACTGCACCATTTATCAGGGTGTCACACTGGGTGGCACCTCGCTCAACAAGGGCGCCAAACGGCATCCGACCCTGGCGCGCGGCGTGATTATTGGCGCTGGTGCCAAGGTGTTGGGCGGCTTTACCGTCGGCGAAAACGCCAAGATCGGCTCGAATGCGGTAGTGGTCAAGGAAGTGCCGCCCGGCGCCACCGCGGTCGGCAATCCGGCCCGCATCGTGCCGAAGGAAGCCCACAATGCACGCGACGATGCCAAGGCACGCATGTTTGCCGCCTATGGCGTGACGCCGAATGGCGACGATCCGTTGTCGAAGGCACTGCACGGTCTGATCGATCATGCGGCGACCCAGGAGCACCAGATCGAATGCATTACCGCGGCACTGAAGGGCGCCGGTATCGGCTGCGAAAACCTGCTGCAAACTGACAAATTCGACCCCGATCAGCTCAATAAACTGGTTGGCTGATGGCCGATAAGAATTCGCCAGAAACCCGACAAGAGTCTGACAAATGAATACAGAATCGAGCACCGCCAGCGTTGATAACGGCAATCCGGGCGATGGAGCAATGCTCGATCCATTCGAAATCCGGGTCTTGGCGGTGCTGGCGGAAAAAGAGGTGCTGACGCCCGACAATTACCCGTTGTCGTTGAACGCGCTGGTCAATGGCTGCAACCAATTGTCCAGCCGCGATCCGGTAATGTCCATGTCGGAGCAAACGGTGCTCGATGTGCTACAGCGGCTGATTGGACAGAAATTCGTGCACCAGGTGAATCAGGCCGGCGCCCGGGTCGTCAAATACGAACACCGGATGCGTGTCAAGTGGTCGCTGGAACAGCACAAACTGGCGGTCCTGACCATGCTGATGCTGCGCGGCATGCAAACAGCGGGCGAGCTGCGAACCCGGTGCCAGCGAATCCACGATTTTGCCGACGTGGCACAGGTGGAGGAGGTGCTGGAATTTCTGATCGATAAATTCCCGCCGCTGGTGGCGCGGCTGGCGCGCGCGCCCGGTACCAAGGAGGCGCGCTATGCGCATTTATTGTCCGGAGAAGAGGCATTGCAGCGGCAGCAAATCGCGGCCGGCTTCAGTTCCAGCGCGCTTGTTGCGGAACCGCCGGCAAGCGACCGGATCGCGCAACTCGAGCAGGAAGTTACCCGGCTGCGGACCGAGCTTGACAGCCTGACGCAACAATTCGAGATATTCAAAAAACAGTTTGATTGATGACAGCTTGATAGAAGCAAGCGTTCGTTCGGACGATCCTTGGGCAAAATAATACTGGGCGGTGTATTTTATGCTACCGCAATACAACCAAGGTCTACCGATAGTATTTTTTCCTATACTCCCGCAAAAAGACTATTTTGTCGGGAGGAACACTGGCGTCACTCACCACGCACTTCAGGCCAGTGCGGTCCCGTCCACATCGTGGCGGCTGATCTTTCCGGCATGGTCCAGCGCGATCCAGCCGCCTCGTACCGGCTCATTGTCACAGTCCCAGTCCGGCAACACATAGCGCGTCCGGTCGCCACCAGCGTGCGGGTAGACATGACGGGCCGGCCGATGCGTGTGACCGTGGATCATGATGGCGCTGGCGCTGGCATCGAACAACGCCGCGATCGCGTCGCGATTGACGTCCATGATCTCGTACGACTTGCTGCGCTGCTGCTCGCGGCTTTCGCTGCGCATGCCCTCGATGATGGCCTTGCGCTGTGCCAGTGGCTTTGCCAGAAACTGCTGCTGCCAACCCGGTTGCCGCACCTGCGCCCGAAACGCCATGTATGACAGGTCGTCGGTGCATTGGGCATCGCCATGTACCAGAATGATTTTTTGTCCCGCGATGTCGGCAATGAACGGTTCCGGCAGGCGTGTGGCACCGGTGGCTTGGGAAAATGTGTCGCTGGTCAGGAAATCGCGATTCCCAGGAATCCAGAACACCGCAACACCGGCCTTGCTGACCCGCTGAATGGCGTCGACGACGTGCTGATTGAACGGGGTCGGAATGTCATCGTCGCCGGCCCAATACTCGAACAGGTCACCGAGCAGATAAAGCTGTTGCGTCTTCATTGCATGGCCACCCAAAAACGCGAGGAAAGCCTCGGCGGTTTTGGGCTGCGACGGTTTCAAATGCAGATCGGAAATAAAAAGCGCAACCGTTTCAGGTTGCGCTGTGCTGGTGGCAGATTGCATCGTCAGCATCGTCCTATGTGCAGGGTTACCGGCGTCGCGGATGGCGCAGCGACGATAGGAGAAGATGAAGAAGATGCAGCGAACAGGCGGACGCGCATTTTGTCAGACGATTTCAGCTTTTTCGATGACGACATTGTCAACCGGGACGTCGGCGAACATGCCGGTGCGCGTCGTTTTCACCGCGCGGATCTTGTCGACCACGTCCATCCCTTCAACCACCTTGCCGAAGACGCAGTAACCCCAGCCATCCTGGCCCGGATAATCGAGGAAGCTGTTGTCCTTGATGTTGATGAAGAACTGGGCCGACGCCGAGTGCGGATCCGAGGTGCGGGCCATGGCGAGCGTATATGGCGTATTTTTGAGGCCGTTCTTGGCTTCGTTTTCGACCGGTGCGTTGGTCGGCTTTTGTTTCATGCCGGGCTCGAAACCACCACCCTGGATCATGAAGCCGTCAATGACACGGTGGAAAATGGTGCCGTCATAGTGGCCGGACTTGACGTAGGCGAGGAAGTTATCGACGGTCTTTGGCGCCTTGTCAGCGTCCAGGTCGATCTTGATGTTGCCGTGATTGGTGGTGAGGAGAACAGCCATGAGTTTCCTTGGTGGTGATGTTTAATAATTATGTAGCAATAATCTAATAATAATTCGGGCCATCCATGATCGACCGAATGCGTCTCCGATCATGAGGTCCGAATTTACGCCCGAATGATGGGCGACATTTTATTTGACGATGGAGGCAGATTCAATCACGACCGGTTTGACCGGCACGTTCTGATGGAGCGGGCCGTTCGCGGTGGGAACCTGCTTGATCTTGTCAACCACATCCATGCCTTCGATCACCTTGCCGAATACCGCATAACCCCAGCCATCACGGCCCGGATAATCGAGCATCGAATTGTTCTGCACATTGATGAAAAATTGCGCGGTGGCCGAATGCGGGTCCGCCGTACGTGCCATTGCCAGTGTATAGGTCTCGTTTTTCAGGCCGTTCTTGGCTTCATTCTCGATCGGTTTGTCGGTCGATTTTTCTTTCATGTTCTTGTCGAGGCCGCCGCCCTGGATCATGAAGTTGCCGATCACCCGGTGGAAAATCGTGCCGTTATATTGGCCCTTCTTCACATAGCGCAGGAAATTCTCGACGCTTTTCGGTGCCTTTTCCGGGTACAACTCCAGCTTGATATCACCCATATTGGTTTTCAGCAAAACCCGCGCTTCGTCCGCGGCATGTGCAAGTACGGCCGAGCCTGCAAGAGTCAAGCCAGACAGCAAAGTGATCAGACTAATAAAACGGCGGCGAGTCGTGTATTGCATTGTGGCTCCTCAATGATTGATTTCAGATGATATTTTGTCGGTCTTCGTTTTTACCAAGACACCCAAATCGGCGCAGAGCGAAGGCTGGCGCCAGCGGCTCAGAACCGAAATGAATGCTTATGCGGTGGTCATGTTTTTGCCGTTGCCGCCAGCGCACCAGACTCAGCAGCGCCAGCGTACCGATTAAATTCCGGTCCGACCGCGGTTCAAATAACGCCCATGTGTGGGAAACTTGGGTTTCATCAATGTTATACTTTGACCGAAGCCCCATTCTATCAAATTAGCATTAACCAAGAAGCATTTGGCGGCTACGGTATACAGACCAACGCGCTCCCTTCCAGGAGCGCGCTATTTTTTTGTTCTTGATGTAGCGAAGACCGAGCTGACACTGACGATCATCCATGAGCAATTTAAAGATTTACAACACGCTGGCGCGCGAAAAACAGGTATTTACCCCAATTCAGCCGGGTAAGGTCAGCATGTACGTCTGCGGCATGACGATTTATGATTATTGCCACGTCGGCCACGCGCGCATGATGATGGCGTTCGACGTCGTCTATCGCTGGCTGAAGGCGTCCGGTTATCAAGTCAACTACGTGCGCAACATCACCGATATCGACGACAAGATCATCCGCCGCGCGGTCGAAAACGGCGAGACCATCGGTCAGCTGACCTCGCGCTTTACCCGCTACATGCACGAAGATATCGGTGCGCTGGGTATATTGCCACCCGACCATGAGCCGCGCGCTACCGAGTATGTGCCGCAAATGCTGCAGCTGATCGAAAAGCTTGAAAAGAACGGCCTGGCCTACAAGGCGGACGACGGCGACGTCAACTTCTCGGTGCGCGACTTTCCGGGTTACGGCAAGCTGTCCGGAAAATCGCTGGACGACCTGCGCGCCGGTGAACGGATTGACGTCAATACCGACAAGCGTGATCCGCTCGATTTCGTGCTGTGGAAGTCGTCGAAAGTATCCGAGCCGGACGAAGTGAAATGGCCATCCAAATGGGGTAGTGGCCGTCCGGGCTGGCATATCGAATGCTCGGCGATGTCCTGCGAATTGCTGGGGGAGCGCTTCGATATACACGGCGGCGGCGCGGACCTGCAGTTTCCGCATCATGAAAATGAAATCGCGCAGACCGAAGGTGCGCTACAGCATCCTTTCGTCAATTACTGGATCCACAACGGCTTCGTGAGGCTGGATAACGAAAAAATGTCTAAGTCGCTAGGCAATTTTTTCACGATCCGCGACGTGCTGAAAAAATTCGATGCCGAGGTGGTGCGCTTCTTCATCCTGCGCGCCCATTACCGCAGTCCGCTCAACTATTCCGACGCGCATCTGGACGACGCCAAGGCGGCGCTGACCCGCTTGTACACGACGCTCAAGGAAGTGCCGGCAGAACATGCACCGGTCGATTGGGATGAAGCTCATGCGCAGCGCTTTGCCGAGGCGATGAACGACGACTTCAACACGCCGATCGCGATTGCGGTGCTGTTCGACCTGGCCAACGAGATCAATAAAACGAAATCGGTCGCGCTGGCACGCCAGCTCAAGGCGCTGGCCGCGACGATCGGCATCCTGGAACGGACGCCGCAACAGTTCCTGCAGGGCGCTGCAACCGGTGCGGCAGCGGGCGACCCGGACATCGAGGCGCTGATCGCGGCCCGAAGCGCGGCCAAGAGGGCGAAAAATTTTGCCGAGTCCGACCGGATTCGCGCCGCGTTGCTGACGCACGGCATCATTCTCGAAGACAAGCCCGACGGCGTCACCGAATGGCGTCGCGCATGAGCGAAGATGTTAAATTGGTCAAGTTCGGTATCCCGGAATATTGGGATCAGGCCAAGCACGAGCTGATGAAACGCGACCGCATCATGAAGAAGCTGATCCCGCAATTTGGCGATCTGCATCTGGTCGGCCGTGGCGAGCCGTTTACTACGTTGGCGCGCTCGATTATCGGTCAGCAGATTTCGGTCAAGTCTGCCGAATCCGCCTGGCAGCGGTTTTTGCTGACATGTCCGAAATGCGCCCCAGCCCAGGTACTGAAGGCAGGATCCGAGAGTCTGATCGGGTGCGGCCTGTCCAAGCGCAAGGCGGAATATATCCTCGATCTGGCAGATCATTTCAAAGCCAAACGCGTCCATCCCGACAAATGGACCGAGATGGCGGACGAGGAGGTCATTGCGGAGATGATCCAGATCCGCGGCATCGGTCGCTGGACAGCGGAGATGTTTTTGATATTTAATCTGCGTCGTCCGAATATATTGCCTTTGGACGATCTGGGATTGCTCAAGGGCATTAGTGTTAATTATTTTTCCGGAGAGCCGGTTTCACGTAGCGATGCGCGTGAAGTGTCCGCCAACTGGGAGCCTTGGCGCACCGTCGCCACCTGGTATTTGTGGCGCAGTCTGGACCCGGTACCGGTAGAATATTGAAAAAACAATGTATCTTGACCGCAGCGATGGCGGCAGTCAAAAGGAGCCAGTATGAGTAAAACAACCTTTCTCAATTTCGAGCAGCCGATAGCCGAGCTGGAATCGAAAATCGAAGAACTGCGTTTCGTGCAGGACGATTCGGCGGTCGATATCTCGGAAGAGATCGACCGGCTGGCGAAGAAGAGCCAGCAGCTGACCAAGGATCTGTATGCCAAGCTGACACCGTGGCAGGTATCGCAGATTGCGCGTCATCCGCAGCGTCCCTATACGATGGATTACGTGAACGAGATATTCACCGATTTCCATGAGTTGCACGGCGACCGCAGTTATGCGGACGATCTGTCGATCGTCGGTGGCCTGGCGCGTTTCAACGGCCAGGCTTGCATGGTGATCGGCCATCAAAAGGGGCGCGACACCAAGGAACGCGCCCTGCGCAACTTCGGCATGCCGAAGCCGGAAGGCTACCGCAAGGCCATGCGCCTGATGAAGGTGGCGGAGAAATTCGGTTTGCCGATTTTTACTTTCGTCGATACGCCCGGTGCTTTCCCCGGCATCGACGCGGAGGAGCGTGGCCAGTCGGAAGCGATCGGCCACAATCTGTATGTCATGGCCGAACTGAAGGTGCCGCTGATTGCGACCATCATCGGCGAAGGCGGTTCCGGCGGCGCGCTGGCGATTGCCGTCGGCGATGCGGTGCTGATGCTGCAATACGCGACCTATTCCGTGATCTCGCCGGAAGGTTGTGCCTCGATCCTGTGGAAGACATCGGAACGTGCCTCCGACGCTGCCGAGGCGCTCGGCCTGACTGCGCATCGGTTGAAGGCGATGGGCCTGATCGACAAGATCGTCAATGAACCGCTGGGCGGCGCGCATCGCGACACCAAACAGATGGCAGCGCTGCTCAAGCGCGCACTGGCCGATACGCTGCGTCAGTTCCAGGGCGTCAAGACCAAGGATCTGCTGGCTGCCCGTCATGAGAAATTGATGGGCTATGGCAAATTCAAGGAAATTTCGCCGTCGGAGTGATGCCGCAGAATGGGCATGAACTCGTGAGCCGAATTGGTGTGGCAAAAAACGTGATAAAAAAACGTGAAAACAAAGCTGAAAACATAGCGTGACAAATAGGCAGCAAACATCAGTGACCGAAGTCTTTGAACGCGCGCTGGGAGACATCCTGGCGCGCGTTTCACGTTCTATATCTGAAAGAACAGACGTATCCAGCCCGTCCTTTTCAGCTGTAGCGGACACCACAGCGCCGCTCCCGGGAGCAGTGTCGGACCCGGCGCAACTGGCCAGCATCGCGATCGCTTATAGCGGCGGACTGGATTCCGCCGTGCTGCTGCATCTCGCCCACCAGTATGCGATTACGCATGGCATCAGGCTGTTTGCGTTTCACGTGCATCACGGCATCAGCCCCAATGCCGATGCCTGGCGCGAACATTGCCGGCATGAGGCCGAGCAGTTGGGTATCGTGTTCGCGTCGCGCCAGATAGATCTGGCGCAAGACGACAAGAGCGGTATCGAGGAGGCCGCGCGACTGCAGCGTTACGCCGCGCTCGGCGACCTGTGCCGGATCCATGACGTATCCCTGCTGCTGACCGCGCATCATCTGGACGATCAGGCCGAAACCGTGCTGCTGCAATTGCTGCGCGGCTCGGGCGTTGCCGGGCTGTCGGGCATGGATATCGTGAATTTCGCACCGGACTTGCTGGCTAATCCTGATCTGATGATGGCAAGACCGCTGCTGACCGTGGCGCGCAACGACCTCGAAGCCGTGATGCGAGAACGACACCTCGCCACCATCGACGACGAGTCGAACCGCGATCCGCGCTATGCGCGCAATGCGCTGCGGCATAACGTGATGCCGGCGCTGGCGCAATTCTTTCCCGGTTTCCAGCAACGCTTTGCGCGCAGCGCACAGCATGCGCAATCGGCCCAGCGGCTACTGATCGAACTCGCGCAGCAGGATCTTGCTGACTGCCTGGATGGCGCCTGCCTGAACATCACCCGACTCAAACGGCTCAGCGCGGACCGCAGCTATAACTTATTGCGCTACTGGTTCGGTACGCGCGGATTGCGAATGCCATCGAGCGCATGGCTCAGCGAGTTGTGTGCACAACTGTTTGAAGCGCGCGCCGATGCACAGCTGTGCGTTACCCATCCGGATTGTCATATCCGGCGACATCAGGACCGGATATTCATTACGCCGCGACTGGATGACGACGAGCTGAATCAGGCGCCGCTGGCATTTTGCTGGGACGGCGCGCCGCAAATACATTTCGCGGCGTATCGTGGCACCCTGCATTTTGAAGCGGACCAAGAGGGCGTCAGTTCGGCCTGGTTGCGAGCGCAATCCTTGCTGATGCGCTACCGGCAGGGTGGTGAGCGGCTCAAGCTTGCAGCCAATCGACCCACCAAGAGTCTGAAATATCACTATCAGGCGTTCGATGTACCGGCGTGGGAGCGCGAGCGCTTGCCGATGGTCACAACCCAGGCCGGAGTCCTGTTATTTGCGGCCGGCATTGGCATGGATTGCCATCACCTCAGCACCGCGGCAGGCCCGCACATTCGGCTTCGCTGGCAGCCGAATTCGCTGTAATCGACCGGTGACCAGTGCGGCGTCACGCCGTTATTTTTTTGATTTTTGATGGTGTATATAATAATTGTCCGCTGTTTAATTGCGGAAATACATGATGTCTATGGGAGTATATTTTTGCTCCATAATGTGTTTACGGTTGTATCCGGTCTCCCACAAACGAGCCGAACGGCATCACCTCAGCATGCCTTGCGCCATTGATCTACCCGATCACCCTGTGCGCTACTTGTCATTTTGCGTTGCAGCATGTACAGTCAATAGCTGATTTTTCGCAAATTTTACTCATCGTCAAGTCTTTTATTTCTCAATAATTCCTCATAATCATGGCTTTAATTGTCCACAAATACGGCGGTACCTCGATGGGCTCGACCGAGCGCATCAAGAACGTCGCCCTGCGCGTCGCCAAATGGCACGACGCCGGCCATCAGATCATTGTTGTGCCGTCGGCGATGTCCGGCGAGACCAACCGCCTGATCCGCCTCGCCAAGGAAATCATGCCGGAGCCGGATCCGCGCGAACTCGATATGATTGCATCCACCGGCGAGCAGGTTTCCGTCGGTTTGCTGTCGATGGCGCTGATGGCGATCGGCAAGCAAGCCGTGTCCTATGCCGGCTGGCAGGTCGCCATCCGGACCGACTCTGCGTTTACCAAGGCGCGCATCCAGTCGATCGACGACCAGAGAGTGCGACGAGACCTCGATGCTGGCAAAATCGTCATCATCACCGGCTTTCAAGGTGTTGATGAGCACGGCAATATCGCGACCCTCGGTCGTGGTGGTTCGGACACCTCGGCAGTAGCGGTGGCCGCCGCGTTAAAAGCAGCGGAATGCCTGATCTTCACCGATGTCGATGGCGTCTATACCACCGATCCGCGCGTTGTTTCAGAAGCGCGTCGGCTGAAGACGGTGACGTTTGAAGAGATGCTGGAAATGGCGTCGCTCGGCTCCAAGGTGCTGCAAAGCCGCTCGGTCGAGTTCGCAGGCAATTACAAGGTCCCGACGCGCGTGCTGTCGTCGCTGACCGACCCCATGATGCCGCTGGAAGAAGAAGCCACTTCCGGTACATTGATTTCGTTTGAGGAAGATACACATATGGAACAAGCCGTCATTTCCGGGATCGCGTTCAATCGCGACGAGGCAAAAATTACCGTTTTGGGTGTACCTGACCGCCCAGGCATCGCCTATCAAATCCTTGGTCCGATTGCCGATGCCAATATCGAAGTCGACATGATCATCCAGAACCAGTCGGTGGAGGGCAAGACCGATTTCACCTTCACGGTGCCCCGCGGCGAATTCAACCGCTCGATGGATGTTCTGAACAATAGCGTGAAGGCCCATATCGGCGCTGCCAATATCATCGGCGACAACAAGGTATCAAAAGTGTCGGTGGTGGGCGTCGGTATGCGCAGCCACGTCGGCATCGCGTCCCAGATGTTCCGCACCTTGTCGGAAGAGGGCATCAATATCCAAATGATTTCCACCTCCGAGATCAAGATTTCGGTCCTGATCGATGAGAAATACATGGAATTGGCGGTCCGCGCGCTACACAAGGCATTTGAACTCGAAAATGCCTGATTCGGTGTCGCTGCGGCAGATCAGGTGCAATTCGTTTGGTGACGCAAAAATTTCGCTTAACGGAGATAGTTTCATTGACCAAATGCATCTGAAAAGATATTATTCTCGTCTTTGCTGAAACGGACTTGCGAGGCCGTCCAGCATGGAGACTTGGCCGAGTGGTCGAAGGCACTTCCCTGCTAAGGAAGCATATGGGCTTAAACCTGTATCGAGGGTTCGAATCCCTCAGTCTCCGCCAGTTATTGATGTTCGTGTAATTAGACGACGTCGTTGCAGTATCTGTAGCAAAGCTAGGTTTACAGCGGATGTATGGTTTGGTGAGTAAGCTGCAAGATCAACTGCAAATAATCGCCAAATTGAGCTATGTTCTTACAATAGTGCTTCCAATATAAGGTTAGATCAGCTATAATTTTGTTTTTCGCGGCTGTAGCTCAGCTGGATAGAGTACTTGGCTACGAACCAAGGGGTCGTGGGTTCGATTCCTGCCAGCCGCACCAGTAATACTAAAGACGTTAGTGAGAATACTCACTAACGTCTTTTTTTATTTCCGGCGCCGTGTCCGAGCGGTGTCCGAAAAATCTGTAACTCGTCTTTCATGTGTGCATCGTTGCGGTGCGCTACAAAAACAGTTTTCTAAGAGGATCTGTTGGCGCTGAAGCGATTTTGACCGTGCCGCAGATTTTAGCTGTCTCGTGTCCAACTTCTGAAATCCCACAAGGGGCATCGTTTGCTAAGCATGCGGATGGGCCAACGAATTCGGGTAGCCTGATCAAGTACCTGGACGCGGTTGCCAGCGCCCAGCCATTACCTTTTGTTCAAGCGTAGTAGCCACTTCCACTTGTTCGCGATAAAGCCCTGAAATTGCCCACGTTCGCCCGCGCGTGTGAGAAGGTCGGGGCCGACTGTGCTTGTAAAGGCGTGGACTTCCCACGCTATTTATTACGGTTGTGCGAACTGGAACGTATCGACTGTGAACGATGGAGCGATGCATCCGGCTGGCCAGGTTTCCTGCTTACCAAGAGTCGGGTTCCCTTCGACTTCATGGCGGTGCCGACGCTGAACAAATCTCTGGTATTGGAACTGGCACGCTGGGAATGGATTGATAAGCGCGAGAACATCATCGCGCTAGGGCCTTCGGGTGTCGGCCAGACCCATACCGCGCGCTGGCATGGTGACCGCATGTCAGAAAGGACACAGCGTCACCTTCACCACGGCTGCTGGCCTGATGCACGAACTGATAGAAGCGCGTGACGAGAAACGGCTGTGGTCAAACGAAGGTTCAATTCCACAACATGGCCATAAAATGGTGCAAATAATTTGTTCGCCGCACTATTTCAGCGCTTTTCTCATCCGACACGGACGCATTGCACCAATGCCCTCCGCTTCATTCAAGCAAAGTCGCGATGGCCCGAAACTTGCGGTGCAAATGTATTAATTATTCAGGATATTGTGACATTAGCTGCCATGCATGAATCCGCTTCCCTGTCTCGTCCAACATCCACATTCTCTGATGATTCGAACGTAACGCCGAAGCTGCGATCTGCACTGGCCCAGGCGATTATTTCCGATCCCGTGGAGAAAGCAGCATCCTTCGGCCGTTGGTGGCATGACGCCGAGACCGCTCAGTTGGTATTGTCGGCTGGCGCTGCGGGCATGCTCGGCGTTGAAGTGGGCTGGCATCCTACGCTGGAAAGTTGTTTCGCACATGTGGTTCCAGATGATGTGTTGATGCTCATGTCAGCACTGGCTACGGCCGGTGTAGCGGCCAAGCAGATCGAATGCGAGTTTCGCATCGTCAATGAAGTCGATGGCTTGCGCTGGTTGCGCCTGATGTCAGTGCCGCACGCCTTGGCGTACCATGAGGTCCCGAGCGGGGTACTGCTGGATATCACGTCCGCAAAGCATGCGGCGATACGTGAGCGGCTGAGCTTCGAATCAACACAATTCTTGGTTGGCACGAATACTTTGGGTGAAGCGGTGACCAAGGTGATTCAACTGGTATGTGAAAACCTGGGATGGGAATGGGGCGCTTATTGGGCACTGGAGTCGGCCCAGATGGGCGCACAGCAGCTCGCCTGCAAACATTTCTGGCATGGCCCGCGAGGTTCGCTCGATGCATTTACCCAGGAAAGTTGCACAATTCGGATGGCACCCGGCGCCGGATTAGTTGGTCAAGTATGGCAGACCGGTGAAGCCCGCTGGATCGAGAACATGGCCAACGACCAGGTTTTTTTACGTTACAACAGCGCTCAGACGTGCAGCTTGCGCTCTGGCTATGTGTTCCCGGTCGTCTACGTGACGGATGACGGACACCCTCACAGCCCCGGCGTGCTGGAATTTTATAGCAGACTGTCACGTCAACGCGAAGCGCAGTTGCCTAATCTATCCGTGACGATAGGCGCACTCATTGCACAGACGGCGCAACGAATCGAGCAACAGGAGACCATCCGTCAATTGGCACAGATAGACGGTTTGACAGAACTGGCCAACCGCAGCCACTTTTATCGGATGCTTGACAGCAGATGCCTGAACGCCACCGCTTCAGGCGCATCATTCGGTCTGATGTTCATCGATCTGGATCGCTTTAAACCAGTCAATGATGCCTTCGGTCATGAGGCCGGCAATGTGGTGTTGCGTGAATTTGCACAAAGGGTGCAGACGCTTGTGCCAGCAGGAAGTCATGTCGGCCGCCTCGGAGGTGATGAATTTGCAATCCTGTTGCTACCAGATGGCGCGATGCCGCAACTCAATGAACAACTTGATGCGTTGGCAGAGTGCGTGCTGCAGGCGGCTCGTATGCCGTTCACGTTCGATGGTCACGAGATGACGGTATCAGCCAGCATCGGCATCAGCATCTTTCCTGAAAATGGCATGACCAGCCCCGAACTGTTGCGTAGCGCCGATGCGGCAATGTACCGTATCAAGAAAAATGGGCGCAATGCGCTCAGTTTTTTTTCGAACAGCACATCCGATACGCTTGCAGTACAACAATCCGATTTGGCGCAGCGCCTGACGATGGAGGTGGAGTTGCATCAGGCACTGGCTGGCAATGAACTATTTCTCGAATATCAGCCAATATTCGATAGTAGCGGTCAGCACATGCACGCCGTCGAAGCGCTAATTCGCTGGCGTCGCTCGAATGGCGACATCGTGCGTCCCGATGTTTTCATCCCGATTGCAGAGCAGAGCCGCCTGGTTGTCCATATCGGACGCTGGGTCGTAAGGCAAGCATGCCACGACCTGGCTCAGTTGCATCAGTCGGGCTTCATGGCGCTACAAATGCATGTCAACATGGCAGCGCCAGAATTTACCAGTAGCAAGCTGCCAGACGAACTGGGCTCAATCATCAAGGCATCCGGCATAGACGCACGCCATCTCTGCCTGGAACTGACCGAGCGCATGCTGATGCAGCAGCCAGACAAGGTGATTCCTGTGATGCGCACCCTGCGGCAACTCGGTTTTGAGATCAGCCTGGATGATTTCGGCATGGGCTATTCGTCGCTATCACGCCTGAAAAATTTGCCGATCTCCTCAATGAAGATCGATCGCTCCTTCGTTAGCGGTTTGCCACATCAGAGAGACGATACCGCGATCGCGCGCACCATCATCGAGCTTGGTCGCAATATGAATTTGCACGTCATCGCCGAAGGGGTGGAAACCGACGACCAATTGGCATACTTGCGCCAGTATGGTTGCACCTTGATACAGGGCTTTGTTTTTAGTCGACCCAAGCCACTCGATGAGCTGATTGCTTTGTACGGCCCAAAGTAGAGTCCATCCGAAAATCAATTGCGCGCGTCAATTGGCATCTATTGCTGAATGCGACATTTTCCAGGCAGCGTCCCGCTTGACGGAGTGGGAGAAGAAGAAAAATCCCCGAAATAAATGCAGCGCTTGCAGACAAATCCGGATTGCGTTTTGGACGCATACCTCAACCGATTCTTTCACAGGACCCCGCATCATGAATCATACTGCCCCGCTTCAGATCGATAACTTTCTGCCGTACATGCGCGATGTGATCCGTTGCGAGCAATCACTGCACGAACTGAACCTGATGTGGCGCATGATTGAAGCCTCGGCCAAGATGAATTGTCCGCTTGAGGCCAAAGCCATACTGCCGACCATGGCCGCCACGCGTGCTGGTTTCAACCGATTGGAGCAGGAACTGGTGGCCAGTCTGGTCCGTGAAAAAGTTGCGACAGTGCTGAATGAGATCGGCACCAAGGCCCAGTACGTAATCGACATCGTGGTGCGAAATCTGTACGAACGTACTGCCGACGTTGGCTTTCTTGCGACCGATAACGAGTTGTGCGCGTTCGTCGCCGGGCTGCATCAAAACCAGGATATGATCCGCGCCCGATTGCGGGCATACCGTAGCAAGTACACCGTGTACGACGAGATAATTTTGCTCGATCTCGCCGGCAACGTGCTGGTGCAGATTGACGAAACCACATCCCTGGAAGGCAGTGCCGATCCGCTGATTGCACTGACGCTGGCGTCAGACAAATATGTCGAAACTTTTCGTGTTAGCGACCTGCGTCCGGGCAAGAAAAAGGCACTGATCTACTCGCGTCGCATGCTGCATCCGGACACCGGCGCCGTAGTCGGCGTACTGTGCCTGTGCTTTAACTTCGAGCAAGAAATGGCAGGCATCTTTCACTCGCATCGCGATCCTACCGGTCGCTCGAACATGCTGTTGCTTGATGGTGATAATCGTGTCATCGAAAGCGCAGATGCACTCTGGATTCCGTTGGGCGCTATTGTACCGATCAATCTGAATGCGGCGCCTGAATTGATGGTATTTGGCGGTCGCGAATATCTGGTTCGGACCTTTGCCGCCGAGGGCTATCAAGGCTATATGGGGCCGCCTGGCTGGCAGGGGCAAGTCATGATTCCTGTTGAAGTCGCATTTGCCGGTGGCCGCAGTAATTCGATGGAGGCACTCGACCCGGCGATTTCTGAAGGACTGTTGTCACACGCCCAATCTTTTTGCCCACCATTGTATGAAATCATGGTTGCGGCAGAATCGATACGGCGCGTAGTGTGGAACGGCCAGGTAATGACCGCGGGTCAGCATGGCGAGTTGCTGAACCTGAAAACAATACTGGACCAGATCAGCGAAACCGGTTCCCGCAGCAACGAGTTGTTTGCAAAGTCCATCGGCGACCTGTACGAGACCGTGCTGGCATCGAGTCTGCGTGATTCTGAGTTCGTGTCACATCTGCTGGTCGATCTGCTGGATCGCAATTTGTACGAGCGTTCGGATGATTGTCGCTGGTGGGCGCTGACGCCAGAATTGCGGAGTGCATTGGCCTGCCCGGAGCGCGACCGGGGAATGATCGAACGCATCATCGGCATTCTGGAATACATCAATCGTCTGTATACGGTGTATACCCGAATCTTTGTCTACGACCACACCGGCTGTATCGTCGCTTGTACTAATCCGGAGCAGGAGGGCAGCTCGGTGATTGGCACCAGCATTGATGCTGCAACGCTGGCGCAGGTACGCGCACTGCGCACCGAACAGGATTATCACGTGTCGTCATTTACGCCAACACCGCTGTATGGCGATGCACCAACCTATGTTTATCACGCCGCGATTCGAGATCCTGTTGATGACCTGCGCGTGGTGGGCGGCATCGGCATTGTATTTGATTCAGCACCTGAATTTTCAGCAATGCTTCACGGCGGACTGGGGGGCAAGGAAAACATCACTGCCTTCTTTGTTAATCGTCAAGGAGTCGTGATTTCCAGCACCGACCCGACCCGACCGGTCGGCGCCAGACTGGAAGTAGATTCAGCCTTGCTGGCACTTCCGAACGGGTGCAGTGCATCGCGTATTGTGATTCACGATGGTCATTACGCGATCCTGGGGTGTACGGTGTCCTGCGGTTACCGCGAATTCAAGGTGTCCGGTGGTTACCGCGACGATGTGCTGGCAGTCGTGTTCAATTCGTTCGGCGCAGTGCGCGAACGCAACGGGATGAATGCCAAGGCCGACACGGCCCTGATGACTGATTTGATGGAGACAAACGGACGGGAGTTTGCCACTTTCTTTATCGATGGCTCCTTGTTCGCGCTACCGGCAGAGTATGCGGTGGAGGCAATGCCTGCGTCCGAAGTTTCACGGGTGTCGATGGATGGCCGCGCCGAGCGGATCGGCCTACTAGCACCAAAGCATGATAACGAAAATAAAAAATTCGTATGGGTGTTCGATCTCGGTCATCTCATTCGCGGCACACCATCAACGATCGATAGCAGTAGTCAGGTAATTATCGTGCGGTACGGCGATCAGACGCTCGGCCTGCTGGTCGGCGAACTGCATGGCGTGCCGCAGTTCAATGAGGCGCAGATTATTCCCACCCCATTTGCTGGGCACGCCGATGGCATGCTGGTGACGCACGTTATCAAGGCCAATGGCGGTCGATTGCTGATTCAGGCTGTTGATGTCGCTTATCTATTTGACATGCTGATGGATCGGGAAAAGCCACTAGAGATAAGAATTTCTGCCTGATACCATTGAGATAGAGATTAAATTTAAAAAAGAGCTCATACCGGGGTACTAACCAACATCCAGGGCAGGCGGCTGAAATCAACGAACTGAGCCCCACCGCAATCGCTATCGCAAAGCGTTCGTTCAACGCCGACACCGAGAATATCCGCGGTATCAGCTTCATCTTGCCATCCGGCGTTGCTGTCCACAGGATTTGGGGATCGCATCGGCAAGCGATCTAAAGTGTCGTTCGCCCTCATCAATTTGACCCTCTAAAGAAGGCAATTTTCTGGGGTATTGGTAGGTTGTTTTCGCATCACCGCGCTGCATGACTTACTCCGCAAATAATTGCGCCAGCGTTTGCCGTAACCAACGATTGGCCGGATCTGCATGGTAGCGTTCGTGCCAATGCTGCTTCACCGAAAAATTCGGCAGCGATACTGGTGGCGTCAACAGCTGCAGACTTTCCTTATCCCGCATGGCGAGCCCGAATTTTTCCGGCACTGTCGCAATAAAAGTTGTCTGGGCGACGATGCGCGCCACAGCGAGAAAACTCGGTAGCTGCAAAATGCTTTTACGTTTGATACCTTCCTGCGCGAGGATCTTGTCGACGATGAAATGGCCAGTGCCAGAAGTTTTTACGGCGAGGTGGCGCTCATTGATAAACGCTTCCCTGGTCAGGGCGGAATGGATGCGCGGGTGGTCTAGTGCAGCGAGGCAAACGAAGTTCTGGTCGAACAGTTTTTGCTGATAAAAACCGGCTTCCAGATGCGGCATGAAACCTACCGCAAGGTCGACTTCCCCATCCTCCAAATCGCGCGGCGTGTCCGGCGAGATTTTCGAGATGTCAAAACAAATCCCGGGCGCCTCAACGCTCAGATAGTTCAATAGCCTCGGCAGTAGCACGACTTCACTGATGTCGGTCATGCAGATCTTAAACTCGCGCGTTTCCTTCTTCGCGTCGAAGATGACGCGGTGCGACAGCGCATGTTCCAGCGCCGCGATCGTCGCCCGGACATCGAGAATGACGTCCTGTGCATGCGGTGTCGGTTCCATCCCTTTGGTGGTGCGGCTAAACAACCGGTCGCCAAAATGTTTTCTCAGCTTGCCCAGCGCAATACTGACCGTCGACTGCGGCATCCCCAGATTGTCGGCTGCCCGCGTTACATTGCGGGTTTTGTATATCTCATCAAATACATACAGCAGTTCAATGTCGAAGCGTGACATGGTTCCCTCCATTATTGCATTTTCATATGGAGGTTATTGTATTCCATCCATTTACTGGATACGGCGTCGCGCGCATCATCCTCTGCATCGGATTTGCCAAGGCATAAGCCGACCGGCGATAAACAGGAGATAACATGGAATCCAATACCATTAAAGAGCGCCAGCGCTTATACGGCGACCTTCGCAAGCTGGATCTGTCACCGCTGTGGGAGGTGCTGCACGCTCTGGTGCCGAAGCAGCCGGCCACACCCTGCGTTCCCGCGTTCTGGCGTTACGACGACATCCGTCCATTCCTGATGGAAGCGGGTAAGCTGATCACGGCGGAAGAAGCCGTTCGACGCGTGCTGGTGCTGGAAAATCCGGCCCTGGCCGGTCAATCGGCGATCACCCAATCCTTATACGCGGGCCTGCAATTGATCCTGCCAGGCGAGGTGGCGCCATCGCATCGGCACACCCAGTCCGCGCTGCGCTTTGTGCTTGAAGGGAAGGGCGCTTACACCACGGTCGATGGCGAACGCACCACCATGCATCCGGGTGATTTCATCATCACCCCTTCCGGCACTTGGCACGACCATGGCAACCAAGGCATTGATGGCGTCGCCGAGCCGGTGGTGTGGCTTGACGGGCTCGACATTCCGATGGTGCGCTTCTTCGACGCCGGATTCGCCGAGAACGACAGCAACGCTTCCCAGGTCGTCACGCGCGCCGAGGGCAGCAGCTATGCCCGCTTCGGCGCCAACATGGCGCCCGTGCGCCACTACAGCAAGGGGCTGACATCGCCCATCTTCAGTTATCCGTATAGCCGCACCCGCGAGGCCTTGCACACCTTGCAGCGCGACGCCCCAATCGATGCCTGGCATGGCATCAAACTGAAATACATCCATCCAGGCAGCGGCGGCTGGCCGATGCCGACCATTGCCACCTACATGCAACTGTTGCCGAAGGGTTTTTCGGGCAAGCCTCATCGCGGCACCGACGGCACCGTGTATTGCGTGATGGAAGGGCGGGGCAGCGTCCGCATCGGCGAACAGAGCTTTGCGTTCGGGCCGCGCGACCTGTTTGTCGTGCCTTCCTGGATGCCGGTCTCGTTTGCCGTGCCGGAGGACGCCGTGCTGTTCAGTTTTTCCGACCGCCCGGTGCACGACGCCCTAGGCATCTTGCGTGAAGAGTTTCTTGACGCTTAAATCGCGGCGCCAGTTTTCACCCCATAAATCGAACTCATACGGACTATCTATCATGACGCTCTCATTTGTTTTCCCGCCACCGGCTCCGGTCGGCTTGCCAGTGGCCGATTCGCAGGACCTGTTCCCGGTGCGCCGCGTGTATTGCGTCGGCCGCAATTATGCAGCGCACGCCCGCGAAATGGGCTTCGACCCTGAGCGTGAACCACCGTTCTTTTTTTGCAAGCCAAACGACGACGCTTCCATCATCCCGGTCGCCGCAGGCCAGATGACCGAGATTGCTTATCCGCCGCGTACGGAAAACTATCATTACGAGATTGAACTGGTGGTCGCGATCGGCAAGGGCGGCCACGACATCGCGGTCGAGCAGGCCGCCGAGCACATCTTCGGTTATGCCGTCGGCCTCGACATGACCCGCCGCGACCTGCAAATGCGTATGCGGGAACAAGGCCGCCCTTGGGAGATCGGCAAGGCGTTCGACTATTCGGCGCCGGTAGGCGTGATTCGCCGCGCCGCGCCAGGCGACGTGCTGAACAAGGGGGGCATTTCGCTCGACGTTGACGGCAGTGTGAAGCAGGCCAGCGATTTGACGCACCTAATCTGGTCGGTCAGCGAAACCATTGCCAACTTGTCGACCCTGTTCGAGTTGCAGCCAGGCGACCTGATCTTTACCGGCACGCCGGAAGGCGTGGGCGCCGTGACGCGCGGCCAGATCCTGGTGGGAAAAATCGATGGACTGAGCGACCTGTCCGTTCGCATCGTTTAAGACTGCAAAAGAGCCGCCGTTAAACGGCGGCTCCATTAAGTGACACAGATCACGTTGGCTTACATCTCATACATATAACTTTTAGGAGACCGGGATGACCAGTCCTGCCGCAGTAGATGTTCAGGAATTTATCAATTCCAACGCGTTCTCGACATTCCAGAGAAGCATATTGATCCTTTGCTTTCTGGTGGTCACCATCGACGGCTTCGACACGGCGTCGATCGGCTTTATTGCGCCGGCCATCAAGGCCGAGTGGCACCTGAGCGCCGCCTCGCTGGCGCCGTTGTTCGGTGCTGGACTGTTTGGATTGATGTCGGGTGCGCTCATCTTTGGTCCCCTCGCGGACCGCTTCGGCCGCAAACCGATCCTGATCTTTTCCGTGGCGTTCTTCGGTCTGGCCAGTTTTCTGTCCGTGTTTTCCACTGGCTTGCCGATGTTGCTGGTGCTGCGGTTCCTTACGGGGCTGGGCTTGGGCGGTGCCATGCCCAGCGCGGTGACGCTGACGTCGGAATATTGTCCTCAAGGGCGTCGTTCGAGTTTGGTTACGCTGATGTTTTGCGGCTTCACCGTCGGCTCCGCGCTGGGCGGGCTGGTTGCTGCGCAAATGCTGTCGTCCATCGGTTGGCGCGGCGTGCTGTGTCTGGGTGGCGTTCTGCCCTTGCTTCTGGTACCGCTGCTGGTTTTTAAATTGCCCGAGTCACTGCGCTTTCTGGTGGAAAAAGGCAAAAGCGGCGTGAAAGTGGCGCGCATCGTGCGGCATATTGCGCCGGCAGCCGCCAGCGTACCGGATTTGATGATCCACGATAAAAAAATCACCGGTTCGCCCGTCGCCTCCCTGTTCCGCCAGGGCATGCTGCAAGGCACCTTGCTGTTATGGACCACCTTCTTCATGAGTTTGCTGATCATCTATCTGATTTCGAGCTGGTTGCCTACCTTGCTCAGCAATAGCGGGATTTCGCTGTCGAAGGCGTCCTTCCTTGCGGCCATGTTTCAGGTTGGCGGTACTGCCGGCGCGATTTTGATAGGGCGATGGATGGATCGTTTTAATCCACACCTGGTGTTGGCCATCGCCTACCTGATCGCCGCCGGATTCATCGCCCTGATCGGCATTTCAGGCGGCGCATTGTGGCTGGTGGTAGTGGCCGTTTTCGGCGCCGGTTTTTGTGTCAGCGGTTCCCAAGTTGGGGCAAATGCACTGGCCGCCGCGTTTTATCCAACCGGCAATCGCACCACCGGTGTCAGCTGGGCTTCAGCCATCGGGCGCAGCGGGTCGATTGTCGGCTCGATGATCGGCGGCCTCTTGTTGTCGCTCCAGTTGGACAACCAATCGATCTTTTTGATTGCGGCCGCTCCGGCGCTGATTGGCTCCGTCGCCATTTTTATGATGGGTCGCCAGGGGTGCCGCCACGTCGTAACGCCGGCGCCTTTCGAACGCGCGGTTTAAGGAAAAACCATGAAACTCCACACATTTTTTCGCAGTTCCGCGTCGTACCGCGTACGCATCGCCTTGAACCTGAAGCAGTTGCCGTACGAGGCCGTCGCTGTTCACCTCAGCAAGAATGGCGGGGAGCAGCATAGCAGCGAATTTCAGGCGCTCAATCCGCAAGAGTTGCTGCCCGTCTTGCAGGACGAAGGAGAGGTATTGACCCAGTCGCTGGCGATCCTGGAATACCTGGAGGAGCGCTATCCCAACCCGGCACTGCTGCCGGACAGTACGGCAGGCCGGGCTCGGGTCAGGGCGTTGTCCCTGATGATCGCCTGTGAAATCCACCCGCTCAACAACCGCAGAGTGCTGCAATACCTGAGCGAGCAGTTGCATGTGGATGCCGAACAAAAGAACCGGTGGTATCGGCACTGGGTCGGACTTGGGTTGGCCGCGCTGGAAAAACGCCTGGCGCAAGACGCTTGCACCGGGCGCTTCTGCCATGGCGATACTCCCGGCATGGCCGATTGTTGCCTGGTGCCACAAATTTACAATGCGCAACGCTTCGAATGCGATCTTTCCGCATTCCCGACAGTAATGCGCATCTTCGACGAATGCATGGGTCTTGAGGCCTTTGCAGCAGCTGGCCCGGCCCGCCAGTTCGACGCAGCGTAAGCGCCATGGCTGGCGCCAATCGGTAAAATTTTTTTAGCAAGGAATGTATATGACTACCCAATCGAAAGAAAATCTGTCCGTCGTGATCGTGGGCGGCGGCATTGGCGGCATGGCAGCCGCGCTGGCGCTGGCCCGGTTGGGGATCCGCATCAAGGTACTGGAACAAAGCGACGTGATCGGAGAAATCGGGGCCGGCATCCAGCTGGCGCCGAATGCATTTGCCGCGCTCGACGCACTGGGCGTCGGAGAAACGGCCCGCAAGCGCGCCGTATTCACCGAAAAGCTAGTAATGATGGACGCGGTCGACGGCAGCGAAGTGGGCACCTTCCCGGTTGATGAGCGCTTCCGCGCGCGCTTTGGCAACCCGTATGCGGTGATTCATCGCGCGGATATCCACACCTCGATCCTCGAAGCCGTGCAGCAGTCGCCGTTGATTGAATTCTTTACATCCTCGCGCGTCCTCGACATAGTGCAGGACGGGAGCCAGGTCACGGTGACGGATAACCAGGGCCGCCAACATACCGCCGACGCGGTGATCGGTTGCGACGGCGTCAAATCAGTGGTGCGCGAGAAGCTCATCGGCGACCAGGCGCGTGTCTCCGGACATGTCGTCTATCGCGCGGTGGTGCCGCTGGCGGACATGCCGGAAGACTTGCGCATCAACGCTCCCGTGGTGTGGGCCGGGCCGAATTGCCACCTGGTGCATTACCCGATGCGGGGCGGTACGCAATACAACCTGGTCGTCACCTTCCACAGCCGGGACCAGGAAACCTGGGGCGTGCGTGACGGTAGCAAGGCCGAAGTGTTGTCCTACTTTACCGGCATCGGCGACCGTCCACGCCAGTTGCTGGAGGCGCCGACCTCGTGGAAGCGCTGGAGCACCGCCGACCGCGCCCCCATTGACTCATGGAGCCGCGGGCGAGTCACGCTGTTGGGCGACGCAGCTCACCCGATGTTGCAATACCTCGCTCAAGGCGCCTGCATGGCGATCGAGGATGCAGTCACGCTGGGCGAAGCGATCAAGCAATCCGGGTTCGATCTTGTTGCCGCATTCAAGTTGTACGAAGAAGTCCGTATTCCGCGCACCGCGCGGGTCGTCCTGTCGGCGCGCGAAATGGGCCGGATCTATCATGCGAAGGGTGTCGAACGGCTGGTGCGCAACTCATTGTGGAAGGGGCGCAGCGCGGACGGATTCTACGACGCCCTGACTTGGCTGTACGGCTGGAGAGCTGAGACCTGCCTGACGCAATAATGACTCGCGCAGCGGAATCATGTTGCGGGGATTGAATTGGTACGGTGACAGGATGCGAAGCATGATATCCGCCATCAGGTACAAGTGGGAGTGGCTCAACCCGAAGGTGTGGGTTCCTTTCAACCATCGCATCTGGCGGAAGGGGCTGGGATTCGCCAAGGTCCGCTATCGCGGCTTGACCAAGAATGCGACGCGCGCATCCACTGCGCGGGCCATGGCCAATATTTATTTGTCGCGCAGGCATTTGCTGGCACAGGGGCGCCCATAGTGCGCGAAGAGCGGGTCGAAAGACCCGGAAACCGCCCGAGAGGGTAAGTAAAAACTGGTTGAACGCCGCGATTTCGGAAATCAAGCCGCCAACTTTGCTTCTTGATTCAGAAATCGGTGGTTGTTCAGCGCAGCTTTAAATCTCGTTTGCTATGAAATCAGCTATTTCTGGGTACGTACGCATTTGTGACTCGTCACAGTTAAACGCATGTGAAAATGCGTAAAAATGCCGTTCGTTTAGCCAGTAGTATTCGTGGCCCCGTAGAGCTTCAACGAATTCCGCAGCATCTTCTATCGTGGCAAATGCCTTTGCGACGAACGTGTCGCTGTCTTTGAAAATGCCAGCTTCCATTGCAAGTGTGATGGAATCGAGTGCGTAGTTGACCTGGGTGCCCGAGCCTTCAAGCTCGTCGCTTATCTCAGCAAAACGGAGTGGCGTGTAAGCTTTTTTCACTTCGTCATATCCGCCAAACGGACGATATTTGTCATATTCAGCGTTGTTGAGGGTGATGGACGTACTTTTGACTGTATAGGGCTTGATTGGCGACATGACGGCTTCTTTCGTTCGAGCTGAATGAATGTAGATGTTACGTCTTTTTTGGTTTCATAAGCAGGCTGTGCTCTCTCTCCGAGAATCACAGCGATGCAATCCGGCATGTGAAAGCGCCGCACTGCAAAGGCAAGGTAAGTCTATCGGATGTGGCGGCTCGACAGCGGCAGCTCTCATCATTGTAAAGAAGCGGAAAAGCGAAAATAGCTGGGTGACTTTTGGGTGGGTCGTTAGTAATTGACTGTACATAACAGGACACAAATAGGTAGTAAGCGCACCAAAAATATCGTTAAAAATCAATCACTTAAATTCATGCATTTGGTTACGAACCAAGGGGTCGTGGGTTCGATTCCTGCCAGCCGCACCAGTATAATCAAGGGGTTACAAGTTTAGGCTTGTAGCCCCTTTCTGGTTTTTGGACTCCGTGCCTTAGATATGCCTTAAATCCAGCTCGACCGGCCGAGCGACTACTGTCCGATCGCTGATCGTTGCTGCTTCGCTGTGACGGTTCCCCTTTGCACCGAGGACGTTCGGCTGCACCATGCGGTAGTCCCAGACTACATTGGCCTCTGGCACCTTAGGCAAGTGTCGCACACGGGCAATGATGCGCTCGCCCAGATACGTCTGTCCGAGGCGGTCAATACTCTCATGTATCAGCAAGGCACTTCCGGCCCATCGCTCGATCATCGAAGCCTGAGGCGCCGCAATCCTGGACGGCAACAATGGCTGGCAGACTTGTCGCCATGCGAAATTCCCGAGTGGCGGTCTGAGAAAACCTCCCATGGTTCGTGTATGAAGGACGCTCTGCGCGGCAAGCTGCGTGAGGGGATTAAAGTGCAGGATTCAACACGGTCTTGTCGCTACCGTACAAGTCGTCGACCCGAACCACGACAGCCGAAATGTTGTCGTGTCCGCCTCTTTTGAGTGCCATGTCAATCAACGCATCCGACGCTTGCCGACAGCTGCCGGGTACGAGTGCACTGCGCATTTCCTGTTCGCTCACTTCATTGCTCAGTCCATCGCTGCACAGCAAGAACATATCGCCGTCGTTGACTTCCATCGTTTCGTTATCGAGATTCAGTGTGCCGGCGGCGCCGACCGCGCGCGTGATCATGTTGCGAGAGGGGAGATTGATGAGGTCTTCAGAGGTGAGATTACCCAAGGATCTTAGTTCTTCAACCCGGCTGTGATCGCGAGTGAGTTGCGTCAGGTTTCCATTTCTACAGAGATAAATTCGACTATCCCCGGCCCATAGGTATCCACAATAGCGTTCCCAGGCGAGCAGGACGACAACCGTGGTGCCGATGATCTGCACCTTGTGGATTGCCGCCTCCGCGCGAAGTTGACGATTCACAGTTTGCAACCTGTCCCGCGTATCGGCGACGAATTTCACAAGGCTATCGGGCTGCGGAACCTTGATCAAGGCCTCGACCACCATACGGCTCGCAACGTCACCAAATGCGTGTCCGCCCATACCGTCGGCAACCGCCCACAGTCCGCGCTCAGGTTGATCGAGGTAGGCATCCTCGTTTATCGCACGGACCAGACCCACATGCGAGAGCGAGGCCGACGTCCATTTAAATTGGGTCATGAAAAGCCTCGGGATCTGGACTGGCAAGCGGTCGGATCTTAGATGCCAGCTGATTTCTATTTGAGCGTGTTTCCTGCCGATTGCCCACTGGTATTCACCACCGGCTTGGAAGTGAAGCCGGTCGGATAGTTGACGATTCGGGCACTGCGAAATATCGTGCTTCCAATAAAGGGCTGGCGACCGCGAGTACGCGCGCCGCCCGTTATCGCAACCATTGCTTGGCGATCGAGGTCAACGCTTTCAGGCAGATCTTTAATGACGATGATGGTCATGGCTACTCCTCAAAATCTAATTAAAATGGCCTAATCCGAGTATCGGGCAAAGGTCGATGAATCCGTTTGCTTCAGCATCTCTAATATAAGCCATTTCAATGTTACCCGGCGCATGCTACATCGATTGCTATCAAAATCGCTGTGGCCAACCGCCAGAAGGCGCGCAAGGCGGAATTTTACAAATCAACAATAAATGCGCGCGTGAAGTTAGAATGATCTTATCCGGGTGTTTCAATTCAACTGACTGCTTGTTGCGTAGATCAACCAGACGAAGTGGGCGAACAGCAAGAGAGGGTGTAGCTCGCGCGCAGATGTCGCTGCGTGAACTTTGGCATTTGACTAAGAGGAGGACCAGACGATGACTCGGGAACTCAATGTAGACACGTATGGCTAATTTTGCTCAAGCGATTCGCGCCTTTCAAAGCAGTGCTCTGTCGCAAGATGATTTTTTTGCACAGGTTGACCGCGTATTGACGACGGAGCAATCCAGTTCCGCGCACCTGTTAGAGATTCTTGGCGAAGAACATACCAAGATTCCGCTGCCGCACGACGTGTATGCGGAGGTGCAACGACGGATCGAGCGTTTTTCGAAGTCGACCGAGAGCTTGAGCGCCGATGAAACCCATGTGCGGACCAAGCTCGACGATCGGGCGGCGCTGCCGTCCGCGACTGTGGCACCCAACCACCAATCTGTCGCAGCGCCGGACCGAATCAAGGGTGTCGGCGATACGCTGAATGGGCGGTTTGTACTTGAGGAATGCATCGGTTTCGGCGGTATGGGTACGGTATACAGAGCACTGGACCTGCGCAAGCTGGAGGCGTCCGACCGTAAGCCGTACATCGCGATCAAGGTCCTGAATGTCCCGTTTAGTAGTCATCCGAAGTCGCTGATCGCACTGCAACGCGAAGCGAGGAAGGCGCAGACGCTGGCGCATCCGAACATCGTGACCGTGTACGACTTCGATCGCGACGGATCAATGGTGTACCTGACCATGGAATATTTGTCGGGGAAACCATTGAGCCAAACGCTGCGGATGCCGGGCTTTACCGGAATGCCCTATGCTGAGGCGCTGCGCATCGTCAACGGTATGGGCAAGGCCTTGGCGTATGCGCACGATCGTGGGTTTGTCCACTGCGACTTCAAACCTGCCAACGTCATCGTGACGGATAAGGGTGAACTGAAAGTCATCGATTTTGGTATCGCGCGCGTCTTTCATAAACCGGAGGAGGACGTGGAGGCCACCGTGTTTGATGCAGGCAGTCTCGGCGGGCTGACACCGGCATATGCAAGTCCAGAGATGCTTGAGCACTGCGAACCGGATCCTCGCGATGACATCTATGCGCTGGCTTGCATCACGTATGAGCTGTTGACCGGACGCCATCCGTTCGATCGCTTGTCCGCCACACAGGCGCGCAGCGCGGGTATTCGACCGCAACGGCCAAAAAATATTGGCCACAGACAATGGCGCGCGTTGAAGGCCGCGCTATCATTTGATCGCGAAACGCGAACACCCACCGTGACACGTTTCCTGCAGGAAATGAGCGTGGAACGCCAGGCGGCGAGATACATTGCGCCGGTGACGTCGAGTTTGGTGCTGGGGCTGCTCGTTGCTGCCGCCCTCTACTACTATTGGGATGCCCGGACCGGTATCGGCCAGCGATCGGACCTCATACCACCACCGGCGCCGATAAAAAATGTTCCACAAGCCACGCCGCAAACGGCGCCGCCCGCAGTGCTGCTCTCCATCGCATCCATTAAACCGATTCTTGCGCGCGTCCCATGTTCGGCCCTGGCGCCTGCGGTGCATGATCATGCGCTGCGGGTACAAGGATATATTCCGAAGAGCTTTGGTATCGCACGTCTCAAGGACATGTTAGGCGCAGCCCCCGGCGTGCAAACCTTGAACCTTGATGTGCAGCAGGTGAGCGATTACGAATGCGATGTGATCAATACGTTTGCACCCTATTGGGCAATGAATCAGCAAGCAGGACGAGTCGCCTCGATTCATGTGAGAGGACCCAGTGCCGAACTGACGGAGGGCGACCCTTTAATCGTCGATATCACTACTCCTGGATACGACTCCTACGTCTATGTCGACTACTACGTCCTGGATGGTAATGTGGCCCATCTGGTACCAAATTTGCGAACCAGGGGCAATCAGGCACCACCCAACTATACGGCCACCGTCGGAAGCCTCGGTAACTGGGTAATTGCGAAGCCGTTCGGAACAGAACTGATTGTGCTCGTCACCACACCCGTAGCGCTGTTTGATGGTGTTGGCCCGGAGTACGAATCCAGATCGGACTACTTGCGGGCGATAGAAAAAAAGCTGGGGCCGCTGGCCACCAAATACGGGCGCGAACGAATCATGGTTGACTTCGTTCAAATTACGACCAAGACTCGTAATAAGTAGTGCAGGCTGGCACCGTTTGTTTCGCCTCACTGATCTCAAATAATTATTTGAGATCCCTTGCCACCCGAAAGCCATTCTGCGAGTGACGTACGCTGGCGTCATATTTGAATCGCGTTGAGGATGTCATGTAGCTTGCCCCCTCGCGCCATGATCCACCCCGTATCACGCGGACGCGACAATTTGGTTCATCCCAGGCGCGGCCGTCGGAAGGTGCACCCTTATAGGAATTGTGCCAGCAGTCGCTCACCCATTCCCAGACGCTTCCATTCATGTCGTACAGTCCGTATGGATTGGCGCCAAAGGACCCGACATTGGCTGGCCCATCCTGACGCCATGGCTGGCCGCAGTCCTTGCAGTTTGCATTACCAGTGCGCATTTGCTCGCCCCACCAATATCGCGTCGAAGTGCCTCCTCTCGCCGCGTACTCCCACTCGGCCTCGGTCGGCAATCGATAGGATTTGCCACTGACCTTGCTCAGCCAGTTCACATACTGTTGCGCGTTGTCCCAGCTGACATCGCGCGCAGGGCTACTTTTCGAGGAGGTATCGGTCGCAATGCGCGGGCAGGCGTCGGCATCTGCACAAGCATTCCACTGCTCAACGGTCACTTCATATTTTCCGATTGCAAAAGGCGCGCTGATCGATACGTGGTGTGCCGGTTTCTCCGATGGATCGTCCGAATTGCTTCCCATTATGAATGATGCTCGGCCGGGCAATTTGATCAGCACCGGGCAGGTAGGACAATCCTTGAGCTCACTGACGGCGGCAGCCACGGTCGGCGATTTTTCCGGTGACGGCGGAGTGGCCGGTGCTGGAGGAGCCTGTTCCGGCGACGCTTTGGTGGCCGATGCTGGACGGGCGCGCTCCGGTGGCGCTTTCGTGGCTGAACGAGCCCGTTCCGGTGGCACTTTAGGGGGAGGCGCCGGAGAAACACGTTCCGGTGCTGCCTCGACCTTGGGTGCAGCTGCGCGCAGTCGT
The DNA here is from genome assembly GCF_042646465.1 of Pseudundibacterium arcticum. Lineage (NCBI taxonomy): Bacteria > Pseudomonadati > Pseudomonadota > Betaproteobacteria > Burkholderiales > Oxalobacteraceae > Pseudundibacterium > Pseudundibacterium arcticum. Next base: position 44,954 of record NZ_JBHRTP010000048.1, on the reverse strand, counting down.
TCAATGCGAGCCCGCGCCAAGGCCGCAAAACGGCCTTTCGGGTACGCTTGCAGATACGCCTCGTAATCGCTGGCGTGGGTACTATCCTTGATCGATTCCCAGAAGGTAAGTTCGTACTGCTCGGCACTGTCTTTCGGAAGAACTCCCGCTAGCAGAAGCGCAGGGGAACGGCGATCCGAGTCAACTGGAGCCAGCGATGCCTTGTCGGCATTGTCCGCAGCGAGAATGACGTGCGCTATCGGCCCGTCAACTTCATGCACTGTGATAGCGGCCTTCGTCCGCGTCCAGGAAATAACCCCGAATACGCAAACAATCAACATGCAAACATTCAATGGTTTTCGCCACACAGTCAGGCCTTCGACTTATAGATTCGCATTCCGTCTGCGCAAAGAGACGTTTGGCCCGAAACGCACGGGTTTCGTTTAATTTATCTTTGAACTCTTGCGCATCATTCTGTTTATATCAAAATATGAACGAATTTTTCTGATAAATTTTGATTACGCTGAAACGATGCGAAGCACAAGGCGTTGATCAATAGCAACAGCCGATCGTTCTCTCACTGCTACGATTGCGTAGCCGTTCAAGCTTGCGTGCAGGTTCGAGGCAAACAATTTTCCGGGAGGATGCATAGCATGCGAAGAGCAATCATTTGCGCCGCTGTGGCTATCGCGGTTCTGGCGCACACACCCGCGTTCGCCGCTCGGACGTCGTCGCCGGAGAATGCGGAAGCTTATATAATTTGGCCTGCTGATGGTACGGTTATTCATGGTGGCAAGTTTTGGGTGCGTATGGGTCTGCGCAATATGGGCGTATGTCCGAAAGGCGTCAACATGCCCAATGTGGGCCACCATCACCTATTGATCGATACGGATCTGCCACCATGGGGCGAACAGATTCCATCCGACAGGAATCATTTCCATTTTGGTGCAGGCGAGACCGAGGCTCGCATTGAGCTTCCGCCAGGAAAGCACACCTTGCAGCTGCTGTTGGGAGACCATGATCACATACCCCACGATCCCCCTGTGAATTCAAAAAAGATCTCGATAATCGTGCGATGAAGAATGGGGTCGCTTGCCTGGACCGCAATCTTGTTTGGCTTTCAAATTCAGGAAAAGCAGGGAGCACCATCCATGTACAAAATACTTGTTGCCGCTGCAGTCGCGGTCTTCTTTTTGTTCGATGTTGCAGGCGCCGCCAGCCCGCCGGCTCCCGCGAATGCCTTCGTCTATATCGGCTGGCCGACAGACGGTCAAGTCGTTTCGGCGGGGAAGCCGTTTCGCGTGTGGTTTGGGTTGCGCAATATGGGCGTCGCGCCAAAAGATGTGAAGTTCCCGAACACAGGCCATCACCATCTGCTGATCGATACGGACTTGCCGCCATTGGACCAGGAGATCCCGTCGGATAGGAATCACCTGCATTTCGGCGCGGGTGAAACGGAGACCATGTTGGAACTGGCTCCGGGAAAACATACCTTGCAACTGCTGATGGGCGACGATAAACACATTCCCCACAATCCCCCGGTCTATTCGAAAAAGCTCACGATAACCGTCAAATAAGGATTCGCATGCACTGGATACGCATCAACCTTACATGCAATTCAGAAGGATCTCGCTCCGTCGGAACTGGCGTTTTTGGCCGATGTTAAATTACACATTCACGCAAAACGGAAAACGGCGAGTTCTGCGTTAGTTGAAAATAGGTATGGCTTGGCATTCCACATCCGGCATTCAGGGCGAAAGACGGTGAGATGGCAAACACAGCAACTTTCTCCGAGTCATTGGGGGCCGTGACGGCATACCTCGAAGTGACCGGAGCCGGTACGATTAAGGCGACCGTGTTCCCGCTCCATGACGAGGTTGTCATAGGGCGAGACCCACAAGACTCGCTGGCGTTGGACAGGTTTCTCTGTATTCCCGAGCACACCGTGAGTCGACGGCACGCGCGCATCCGACGCCGCGGCGACACTTATTTCGTGGAAGATCTTCACTCATTCAATGGAACCTTCATCCTGGGCAACAGACTCACACCCGGCGCATGGCGCCCACTGCGGGATGGCGACGAGCTTAGTGTGTCCTCTGTTCAGATCGTGTTCCACTCATTGCTTGTGCCGGCTCGCGAGAGCATGCCCATCATTATTACCCAAGCAATCGATGCGACCGAGTTTGCGAAAACCTTGAAATCCACCCCTGACGCGGATCAAAGCGATATGCAGCGGACGGTTCGGAAACTCCACGCCATGGCGCAAGTCGGTATTGCTCTTGGTGCGGTGACTGATCGCGCCACCATGATCGAGAAGATCATGAACTTTATCTTCGAACTGTTTCCTCTTGCCGAGCGCGCCTTCATTCTCTTGAACAAAATTGAGGGAGAACCACCGGTGCCCGTTGCCGCGCGTCGGCGCGACGGTACGATCGAGGATCCGGAACAGGTCAGAATGTCGCGCACGATCATTAGCGAGGTATTCAACAAAAAACAGTCAATTCTTTCGGTCGACACCTTGTCGGATCGCCATTTCGGCTCCCAGCAATCCATCGTCTCCCAAGCCATTCGAAGTGTGATGTGCGTCCCGCTACTGTTGGAGGGTGAGTGTTTGGGTTTGATTCAGGTGGACACGTCTTCGGACCCCCACGCGTTCAAGGAACAGGACCTTGAAATGCTCACGGGCGTCTGTGCGGAGACCGCGGTTGCGCTCAAAAACTTTCAGCTCTATTCTGATATCGAGCGTCTACTCGATGGATTCGTTCGTGCTTCGGTCCAGGCAATCGAGGAGCGCGATCCGGTTACCGCAGGTCATTCGTTCCGCGTTGCGGGCTACGCGGAGTACCTGGCAAAGGCGGTGGATCAGGACGCCAGCCCCGATCTGCGACACATTGTGTTTACGAAACAGCAGTTGCGCGAAATACGCTATGCCGCGCTGCTGCACGATTTCGGAAAAGTCGGCGTCAGGGAACACGTCCTGCGCAAAGAGAAAAAGCTCCACCATTCCGACATGTGTCTGCTGGAGCAGCGGTTCAAGTACGCACGGGCTTGCCTGGAACGGCAAGCGTATCGACATTTGGCGGAACGGCACACACAGTGCGGGTTGAGCATGGCGGCGTTTCGGGAAGAAAAAAGGAAGATCGATGAGAATCTGGGCGGAGAATTCGAGCGCCTGGATGAATTTCTCAGAACCATTCGACGCGCGAACGAGCCTGCAATTTCACATACCGAGGCCCTGCCTGAACTCAGAGATGTCCTCGACTATACGTATCACGAATCGGACGGCCCCGCGGCACGGTTGCTGGACGAACATGAATTCTCGGCTTTGAGCGTTTCTGTCGGTTGCCTGACCGAGGAAGAGCGTCGACAGGTTCAGTCACACGTGGCCGATTCCTATTCCTTTCTGATTTTGATTCCCTGGACGCGGGACTTGGCCGGTATTCCCGCTATTGCCCACGGCCATCACGAGAAACTCGATGGATCGGGTTATCCGATGGGATTGCGCGGCGCCCAGATTAATATTCAAACCCGGATTCTAACCATTTGTGACATCTACGATGCGCTCACCGCTGCAGATCGCCCGTACAAGAGAGCGATGCCTGTAGAACAGGCACTTGACCTGATGACTGCGGAATGCCGGGCTGGGCGGCTCGATTCCAGATTGTTCAACGTGTTTGTCGAATCCAAGGTCTGGGCGATGGCATGAGAGGGTGCCGGATCAACTTACTGCATCAATTGCTGGCGACATAAATGCATAAAACTTATTTTTGGGCGGTTCCAAATCGGAGCATGCCACGTGATCTACTTGAGCTTCGTCGGGTTCGTCGCGATTCTCGCTGTCGGCGTTCGCATTCGCTTGTGAGGCATTTTCTTGTTGCCGGTTTTTGCGCAGGTGTTTTATGCGCTTGCGCCGACGTCAATATCCCGGAATATCGCCGTCCCGACAGTCCCGCCAAATCCTCGTGGTCCCGGCCGCCAGAGACCTCGGTCTCGGCATCCGACACGATCACCCCGGATTGGTGGAAAGAATTCCAGAACCCGTATTTGGATACACTCATCAACAAGGCGATCACTGGTAACTTCGACCTAAAGATTCTTGCTGCACGGATCCAGGTTGCCAGCGCACAAATTGGTGAGGCGCGCGCGGGGGCACTGCCGACCCTGGATGCAGGCGCTGGCGCAAGCTTTGAAAAAAGCACCGGTCAGAAGTTCTCAAAACAATTCAATTTGGGTACCCAGGTCAATTGGGACATTGACATTTGGGGCAAAGTTGAAAAAGGCGTTCAGGCACAGACGGCCGAGTACCGCGCCTCAGAGGCAGACTGGCGCGCGGGATATCTGACGCTTGTTTCGGATGTGTCGACGACTTATTTTCAGATTCTTCAGTTTCAGGAACAAATTGATCAGCAACAACAAACCCTGGACAAGAACAAGCAAATATTGGCCATCTATGAGGCCATGGTCCAGAATGGATTGCTGCCCAACACGCGGGTGCTGCAACAACGCGCTGAAATTCATCGACTGACGAACGACCTGCTGGAACTCCATCGATTGCGCGACTTGGCGGACAACGCGCTGGCCACGTTGACCGGCGAATCGGCAGGGACGTTTAAAGTCCCGGCTGCCCACTTGCAGCAAACTGTCCAGCTTCCGACGGTACCCGCCGGTCTGCCATCCCAACTGCTCAAACGCAGACCCGATGTGGTTGCGGCAGAGTATCGGGTCCTGGAGGCATACGAACTAGTAGGACAGGCAAAGCTTGCACAATTGCCCTCGATCAGTTTGACCGGACGGGGCGGGTCTTCCAGTTTTGCCCTCCTCGATTTGCTGAAATCCTTCACATTCGGATTTCTGCCCAGCATCAACTTTCCTATCCTGGATCCGAGCGTCAAGGCTCGCGTAAAGACGAGCGAGGCGCAAACCCAGGTCGCCGAGCAGCAGTATCGACGGACTGTCATTGGCGCTTTTGAAGAAGTGGAGAACGCCCTCGTGAATCTGGATGCCCATAAAAAGCAGAAGATCGAATTGCAGCAGCAAGTCGATCATTTGAAAGTGATTGCCGTTCAGATCGAAGCGCAGCTCAAGGAAGGCGTTGTGTCTCAACTGGAGGTGTTTGAGAATCAGCGCACTCTATTGGCGGCGCAACTTGCATTGTTGGCGAATCACCAGCAGATCCTGTCGGACACGGTCACGCTCTATAAGACGCTGGGCGGAGGCTGGCCGATCGTTGAGGTCAGGAACGCCAGCCAATGAATGGTCAGTCGAAGCATGCTCCTGAAGAAGCACCGATCGCTCATGCCAATCAGCACGCGACAGCAGAGCAGAAGTTCAATACCGTGCTGAAGCCCCTATCCCATCCGGAATTGGGTGATATCCGCATTGATGAGGATTTGTTTGCCATCGGGCGGACCGAAGCGCCGTTCATGTCTTACGCGCCCGAAATAGTTGCCGACTTATCGCGCCGGCACGCAAGAATCTTTTCCGAGTACGGCTCCGTCTATATCGCCGACCTGGACAGCAAGAATGGGACGACCGTGAACGGCGTCAACGTTCGGCAGAAAATCATCCAGTTGCAGCAAGGCGACGAGATCTGCTTCGGACGGGCGCTGTCGTACCAAGTACATCTGAGCGCGTGCGTGCAGACGCCGGGACGCGCCGTGAAACTCGTCAGCCTGACGCTGAGTCCGGAGCGTGGCGAGCTGGGGCTTCAGCCGATTTGCGTGACGCAGTTCCCGTTCTTGATCAGCAAAGCGGACGAGACCTTTTCGCGTTACAAGGACGCGCACCCGCACCAGGTGAACTATATCTCGCGGCGCCATGCCCATATTTTCCTGAAAAGCGGGGTACCTTTCGTCGAGGACCTGGGAAGCACCAACGGCACTTTCGTCGCCGGCAAACGTCTGGACGAGCACGCCGTTGCTTTGACGGACGGAGACTCAATCGCATTCGGTGGGCATTATTTTGTATATAACGTGAGTCTGCAAAAGGAAGAGTCCGAAGTCGATCCGACAGTGACGAAGTTTAGCCCGGCCGCTGCGGAACATACCGGCGATGTGGATAAAACCACGTTTGTGGGAGCCGCAGGCTCGTTCCTTGACATATTCTGTGTCGAGCACGCGCAGCAACAGGACGATGAAGTCAACAACGAGGCGTTGCAACAGGCCGACGATGCCAGGAAAGAAACTGACCAACCCCAGGTGCGAGGAAAATTCGTAATCTTCATCTCAGAACTGACCGAGGCCTTGGCGGGAAGCAACCGCAAGGGCATCCGCCACGCGTTCTGGTGGGGTACCGCGCTGGCAGCGGTGCTTGGAATTGTTGGGTTACTGCTGTATCACAGCGGAGGGTCCGAACGGGAGTTGAAGAACCTGATGGCAAGCGGCGACTATGGTCGGGCGACGACGGCCGCTAACCAGTACCTGGAGCGCGATCCGGACAATGCCGAAGTCAAGGCGCTGAGTACCGAAGCGCTACTCAAAGCGAACGTACCGCAGTGGTTGACCATGTTGAAAGCCCGCGAGTTCGATCGCGCGAGCGCCGCCCTCACCAACATGAAAAAACTCAGCACGCATAATGCGGACGTACAGGCTTTGGTGAGTGAGCTCGAATGGATCGGTAATCTTGAGAGATTCGTGATGGGTCAGGGCGGGGTGGATGCGCCGATTCGAATCTACGCCGATGAGCAAAAGATCAAGGCACTTGTCCAGCGATGGAATGAAGACCCGATGGGACACCAACGGGCGCTCGCCAGAATCTTATCCTATGTCCCGGAATTCAAGGATCCGTACGCCGACGCGCTCAGCCATCTGCGTAAGCTCCAGAGCGATGATTCGGTGTATCTGGCTGCGATCGAGCGCTTGAAGACGGCCATCAGCACCGAGTTGAACGGGGATCACCCTGAAGCGCTGGGGGCGGTCCTGAACGAGTATGCGGAGAAATATCCCCGGATCGGCGGTTTGGAAAACCTGCGCCAGGACTTGCGTCAGTACGTCGAAATCAACAACAGCCTGCGCGCCGGAGAATTGGGCTCACTCATCGTTCTTCTGGCAAATGCCCGGTTCTCAAGCCCGCCGTTTCAGGCCAGGTTTCGGGCGCTGGCATCGAGTAGCCGGCTTCCTCCTGCGGAGGCCGTCGGGCAGTATCAAGCCGTATCGAAGGCCTGGCGGGCCGGGGACACCAAGCAGGCCTTCGCCGGATTGCAAAAGATGGCCGCGGGTCCTTGGGCGGAGGTGGCTTCACGACAGCTGGCGCACAAGACAGCGATTGTCGAACAGTTCTCGGCGCTACAAAAGGCGCGCGGCGCCCAGGGGTACGATGAGCGCCTTCTATCGTTTTACGGATCGCTCGATCCAGACGAAGACGTCTATTTCATCCGGGCTGCCGAGGCCGATATCGGGCTTTATAAGGACAAGGCACTCAAGCGGGCACAGGACCTGTTGAGCCGAGCCCAGGCGCTGTGGCAACAATATAGCGAGCACGGTGCAATTGCAGGGGCGCAGCGGCTCGAGGACCAGATATCCCCCCAATTTCGAGCACAAGCCCGGTTGCTTTCCGAGGCGCACGCAAACGTGCAACAAGGCATGCGGATCTACACACAACTGAAAGCGGACTATCCCGCAGAATGGCGCAAGCTTCAGGATGAGATCAATGCAGAAGCAGAACAGCAGCGCAGGTCCTTGCTGGAATTAAGCACGGTTTTGGAGCCCGGGCTGTTGAAGGCAAAGCTGGCGTTGCTCAGCAGCCAGCCAAAATAAATATTGGAAAATAGAATGAGCAACGACAATCGCCCGAGATCGTTAACTGAGGCACTCGAGGATCACAGCGCCGAAGGCATCGCGATATTGACCGCGGAACCCTGGCGTTTTACCCAGGCCACTGTCATCGCAATGGTCGCGTTGCTGCTGTCCGCTTTGGTCTGGTCGTTTTTTGGGCGCGCTGATGTGATCGTGACGGCGCAGGGTACGCTCTTGCCCGAGTCGGAAGTGCGGCGTTTTTATGCGCCCGTTGACGGCGAATTGGCAAATCTTTACATAGCGGAAGGTCAGCCGGTATCGAAGGGGGACGTGCTGGCCAGGCTTAACGCCAGGGGCGCGATTGAGGCAGCGACCAATGCGCTCGACGCGCAGTTGAAGCTCGAAAATGCCGAGCGGGAATGGCGGGAATTCCCGGAAAAAAAAGCGCTGATTGAGCGCAAGGCAACGACGTTGAAACAGGCGATGGAACTGGAGGAGCATCAGCACCAGAAGCGCGTCGCGGAAGGAACCTCCAAGCTGGGGGAAGGGCAGAGAGCGCAACTACAGGAAGCGCGTACCAATCTTGACGACGCGCAGCGGGCCCGCGCCGCTGCCAAGGAAGAGGCGGACAAATACGCGCGGCTATTTGCACTGCCCGGCGGTGGCGGGGTATCGCAGCTTCAGGTTGAAGGCAAAAAGAATGCCCTCCTGGCGGCCGAAAACGCCATTCGCGTGGCGCAATCAAGACTCGGCGAACTGAGCGCTCGGCAAAGCCTGGAGTCGGGACAGGCCAAGGCGCAACTGGAGACGAGCGGCCAGGAACTCGCCAAACTGCGTCTGCAGTACGAAGCAGCGACGAGGGAGGCCGCCAATGCAGAAGACAAGCTGCGGCTGCAGGTACAGACAGCGCGTCTGGTTTCCGACGCTGCAGCCAGAATCCGGTTTGAAAACATCGACAAGGACAACTTTTTGCTCATCGTCGCGCCGGTAGACGGCGTCATCACGGACGTCACTGCCACGCAACTGGGAGACAAAATTCAGGCCAATACGCCGCTCGGTGGGATTGCGCCGAAAAACGCGCGCCCTATTCTTAAGACCGAGATTGCCGAATATGATCGGGCCTTCTTGCGGGAGGGCCTTCCGGTCAAGCTGAAATTCAATGCGTTTCCCTATCAACGGTATGGCCTAATCAGCGGCACGCTGGAATATATTTCACCGGCTACCAAACCAGCGCCGCAAACTAAACAACCGGTGTACGAGGGGCGCGTGGCGCTTGAGCGGGACCATTACCTGGTCGCAGATAAAAAGTATCCCTTGCGATATGGGATGACGGCAACCGTAGAGATTGTTGTCCGCGAGCGGCGCCTGATCGATCTCGCCCTGGACCCGTTCCGGCAGATTGGAGGTTGACATGCTCCCCTTTCCTGATGCTATGCCGTGAAAACACATACCACTCAGGGCAATCGGTTTCCTTTAAATTCCGCGCAAGCTTAAAAAATTTCTTTAACTGAACGTCATTACGGCCTGGCGGCGTTGCTGCACGGATAAGAACATGGCGGATTGATGCAAATGTTCAACTTTTGTTTTTTTTGCCATCTTGGGCCGCGCGAGCAAGCTATAGATGTCCTGACGGACATGAATTTGGAGCCGACTTGTTTGATTGCAAGGTGCGTCCATTGCAAACGGGTGCACCGTATCCTAGACTCAAAAACAGGGGGCAGCGTTCCCTGATGGGAGACAACCATGCCAGGCAAGGCGAGCCGTTCGTGTCCCAATCTCAAGGAGCAAATGAGATGACTGCGATTGTGCGTATCGATGATGAAGTCATTGGCATGGAGGACTTCGTCAGAACGTTAAAGTTCACGGGACAGTTCGAGAGCCTCATCGAGCAACTCGTAAGAGACAAACTCACGGTCCGCGCGGCGAAGAAACAAGGTATCCCTGTGTCTCCGGAAGAGATACAGGAGCGGGCTGATCAACTTCGCAGGGTCCAGGGCTTGCATAGAGCGACCGACATGAACCGCTACCTCGACACGCTTGGGGTCAGCTTGGACGAATTTGAGTCCTTCATCACTGATAATCTGTATCAAGAGAAGATGATGGAACAGGTCTGCAGCGACAAGGCGGTGGAAGATTACTTCAAATTGAATTCTCCCAAGTTCGATAGTGTCGAGGTGAGCCATATTGTTCTTGATACGGAAGGCAAGGCGAAAGAGGTGATCTCTTACCTCAGGGATGAACCGGACAGCTTTGCGGAAATGGCACGTGAGCATTCGACCGCCGATACGCGAGAGCGGGGAGGCGTCATCGGCAAGGTTCTGCGTGGCTCTCTCAAGACCGATGTCGAAGCTAAGGTATTTAACGCGGCGGTTGGGGACTTGCTCGGGCCATTTTCCTCATCCGACCGTTCTGTTTACGAAATCTTTACGGTAAGCGCAAAACATCCCGCCACGCTGGACGAGGACGCCACGGTTGAGGTGCGGCGCCTGCTGCGCGAGCAATGGCTTTTGGCGAGGGCACAGGAACACATCATCGAGACGCGTTAGATGCCTATGGACGCGTCATCAGAACTGCAATCCCTCGCAGATTTTCTATCGTCTGTGGAGATATTGTCCCCATTCACGCGCGATGAGCTCGAGCGACTGGCTGAGCACACGGAGTCCCGGTTTTTTTCGTTCGGTGAAACCGTGTGTAATGCCGGTGAACCCGCCGACGGCTTGTCTGTGATCAAGTCCGGGTCCGTTCGCATCTTTACGGAAGAGCAGGGCAAAGAAATCAGCATGGGTGTGCGCAAGGTGCGCGAGGTATTTGCCGAGATCGCCATGTTGCGCGAGCATCGGCACGAATCCTCGGTACGCGCCTCAGCGAAGACTGAACTGTTGTTCATACCGCGCACTATCACCGAGCCGATCCTCTCTCGCAACCTTGCAGCACAAGAGTTCGTTGCCAGTTACGTGGCGATCAATTCGGCGGGGGGATTTGTTACCCGTCTATTTGATCTGCACGGCAAGCTAAGCAAGAGTGAGCTTGAGGACGCGGTTCGAAGCGTCGGCGTGAAACGTGTCAGTGCCGGCAAGGAGATTCTGAAACAGGATTCCAAAGACGACCGCAGACTATATGTGGTACGCCAAGGCGAGATCCGCATCGTGCGCCACGATGAAGGGACAGAGTATCCGTTAGCAACGCTGGGGCAGGGTGAAATTTTCGGTGAAAAAGCCTGCGTGATGCGCCAGGAGCAGCTGGCATCGGCGATTGCGAGCACGGATACCAGGCTGCTGGTCATTCCTGAGAAGACCGTTCATTTCATTCTGGAGCGCAACCCGAAGTTGCGCGAAGTATTGGAAGAGCGCATTCGGTTTTCTGAAAGGGAATTGCAGCGCCAAAAGAAGTTGGCGGAAAGACGCAAGCGACCGGTCACGCTCGATCTGCGCTCCAAACCCGAATTCGGCGAGAAGGTCATCAGGCGCTTTGCGCTGGTCGAGCAAGCGGAAGAGATGGACTGCGGTGCCGCCTGTCTGGCAATGCTGTGCCGGCACTATGGCATCCCGATGACGCTGGGCAAGCTGCGGGAATTGGCCAACGTCACGACGGAGGGCGCCACGCTCGATAGTCTGGCACGCGCAGGCGAATCGCTCGGCTTCACCACGCGTGGAATCAAGTGCACTTTTGAGTCGCTGAAGGGCTTCGAGCTGCCCTTTATTGTGCACTGGGAAGGTTACCATTACGTCGTCGTGTACGGCATCTCGAAACGCTGGGTGTGGGTAGCGGATCCGGCGGTCGGTTTCAAAAAAATGAGCGTCGAAGAATTTGAGCGTGGCTGGAGCGGCACCTGCCTGCTCTTCACGTCCAGTCAGGGCATGGTGCAGGCGGCAGTCGCGCGCTCGCCGTGGATCCGATTCGTGGGTTATCTGGAACCCTATAAAAAAATCCTCTTGCACCTGTTCCTGGCGACCTTCGTGATCCAGATGCTAGGGATCGTTCCACCGCTGATTATTCAAAACATCCTGGATGGGGTCATCGTCCATCAAAACATCAGCCTGCTGCACTTGCTCATCATCGGCCTGGTCATTTCCAATCTGTTTAGCCAGATCATGTCGACGATCCGGGCCTACCTGGCGAACTTCATGGTTCGCAACATGGACTTCGCGATGATGTCGCAATTTTTCAGGCATACGCTGTCGCTGCCGTACTCTTTCTTTGCCAAACGTAAGACGGGGGACATCTTTGCGCGCTTCCAGGAAAATCAGACGATACGCGCCTTTCTGACGGAATCCACCGTTACGACGGTGCTCAATTTGTTGATGGTGTTCATCTACTTCTCGGTCATGTTTTTTTATAACGTGAAGATGACGCTGCTACTGATCGCGTTCGTCATCCCCATCATGCTCCTGACCGTGCTGGTCACCCCGAAAATAAAACATTATGCACGCGAAGTTTTTACTACGTCGACTGACGCCAAGGCATTCCTGATGGAAACGCTCGGGGGCGTAGAGACCGTCAAGGGCATGGGGATCGAACGCCCGGTTCGTTTGAAATGGGAAAAGAAATACGCCAAGGCGCTCGAAGTCCAGTATCGGGCGCAGGCATTCCATATTGTGGTCGGACTCGCCAGTCAGCTGCTCAACGCAGCGACCACGATTACCCTCCTTTGGGTGGGCGCGAATCTGGTGCTGACGCGCGAACTGAGCATCGGCCAATTGATCGCATTCAATGCCTTGACGGGCAGTGTGCTGACACCATTGATGGGATTGGTAGGGCTGTGGAACCTCTTGGCCGACGCGGGCGTGGCGATGGAACGCCTCGGTGACGTACTCGACATCGAGCCGGAACAAAAGCCGGAGGACTTGCCGTCGCGGGTGATGCTGCCTGATCTGCAGGGGGCGATCAGTCTGGAAGGCATCTATTTTCGCTACGGCGGCGACGAAACGCCCTATGTTCTTGAAAATATCAGCTTCGACATTAGGCCGGGGGAGTTGGTCGCCATCGTGGGGCGCAGCGGCTCGGGAAAAACGACATTGGCCAAGCTGCTGGTCGGCTTCTATCCACCGACGGAAGGCAAATTGCTCGTCGATGGCTATGACCTGAGTGTCATCGACAAGGGATATTACCGAGCGCAGATCGGTTATGTCATGCAAAGCAATCTGCTTTTCTCCGGGACCATCGCGGAGAACATCGCCAGTGGCGATGACGGTTCGGATCGTCGGCGCATTGAAGACGTAGCGAAGATGGCAGACGCGCATGCATTCATCAGCAAAATGCCGCTGGGTTACGACCAGGTGGTGGGTGAGCGCGGCATCGGCTTGTCCGGCGGCCAGATTCAGCGGCTCTGCATCGCCCGAGCGCTATACCACGACCCGCGCCTGCTGGTCTTCGATGAGGCGACTTCGGCATTGGATACCCAGTCCGAGAGCAACATTCTCGGCAACATGCATGACATTCTCAAGGGGCGTACCGCCGTGATCATCGCCCACAGGCTCAGCACGATCATGCGTGCGGACAAAATCCTCGTGCTGTACGAGGGGGCGATCGTGGAACAGGGGCGGCACGAGGAGCTGGTGGAACGGCAGGGCATGTATTACCAACTGGTCCAGAAGCAACTTAGTGCGTCAACCACCCCGCCATGAACGACGGAGTATCTCAGAGAAAATCAGATGAAAATACTCGACCAAAGCGGACCCGGACGATCCACGATCTCATATGCGGGCCTGCTCGAAAAAATCGAAATTCTGCGCTCGACGCTGCGCTGGTCTTCACGCTTGGAGCGGCCGGACATCGATAAGCTGCTGAGGCAAGCCGGATCCCTGCGTGACGAGGTGATGCAGTTGTCGCACAAAGAGCGATTCGTGCAGGCAGCAGTCGCAGAGCCTGCCGAGCTCGATCAATTGCCGCGCCAACGGCGTCAGGCGCTGATCGATCGCAGCTTCGTTTTTGAAGGGACTTTTGGGGATAACCCGACGCTGCTTGAGGCCCTGGAGATTGCGGAGAAGGCGGCCCCCACCGATCTGCCGGTACTCATAGACGGCGAAAGCGGGACCGGCAAAGAACTGATGGCGAAGGTCATCCATGCCAATGGGACGCGCGCCGATAAACCGTACATCTCCGTCAATTGCGGGGCGATCCCGGACAATTTGCTGGAATCCGAGCTGTTCGGTCACAGGAAAGGCGCCTTCACAGGCGCGTCCAGCGATCGCAAAGGAAAGTTCGAAAGTGCGCACAAGGGCACCATATTTCTCGATGAAATTGGCGAATTGCCGCTGCACGGGCAAGTGAAGTTGCTTCGCGTGCTGGAGTCGCATGAGATTCAACGAGTGGGATCGGATGAAACCATTGCAGTGGACGCCCGTATCGTGGCCGCGACCAACAAAAATCTGCGTCGATTAAGTGAACAGGGCACATTCCGGGAGGACCTGTTTTACCGGCTCAGCGTCATCCATGTGACATTGCCGCCGCTGCGTGAGCGCAAGGACGAGATTCCTTTGCTGTTTGCATTCTTTGGAGACGAGGCTGCGGAAGCCCTGAAAAGGCGTCCGATAAAGATGACGCCGCGCCTGCGCGATTTTCTATTGAATTATTCTTATCCGGGCAATATACGGGAGCTGCGCAATATGATCTACCGCCTCTCCTGCCTGGCCGGGGATACGGCGGATATGGAGCACCTTCCCGAGGATATACGGCCCAGGTCGCCCGCCATGACGGCTGACAGCGCTGCAGGAAACGGCGCTGTCAGCGTGTTGAGCCTTACCGCGCTGGGTGACGCCAAACGCGCCGCCAGCGATGCGGCAGAAAGGGGGTTTCTGGAGCGGGGCCTGCAGGAAGTTGGCGGCACCGTGGCGGAGCTGGCAAGGCGCTGCAACATGAACCGTTCCCATCTGCAAATATTACTGAAGAAGCACGGCATCCATTCGAAAGACTTTCGACACCATGGTGTATCGCAAAACGAGAAAAAGACCTGACATTTTTTAACAAAACCTGCTGGGCCGAATACTGAGGAGGTTTGCGATGGCTACCAAGAACAGGCCGGGCGCACCGAAGCCGATCGCGCTCGCGCTGCAGGGCGGCGGCATGCACGGCGCGTTCGCTTGGGGCGTGCTTGACCGATTGCTGGAGGACGGCCGGCTTGAAATTGAAGGCGTCAGCGCGACCAGCGCAGGTGCAATGAACGCCGCAGTGCTGGCCTACGGGCTGCTAAAGGGAGATGCCGAAAACGCGCGCCAGGCGCTGCACGAGTTCTGGCGCGCTATTGCCCAATCAGCAGAGAGGTACAGCCCCTCCCGCTACATACCATGGATGAGAGGAACCCACACCTTCGGGTTGGACCACTCACCCTTGTACCTGATGGCGGATATCATGCTGCGCATCCTGTCACCGTACCAATTCAATCCCCGCAACATGAATCCGCTGCGCGAGATACTGGAGCAACATGTCGATTTCGCCGAATTGCGCAAACATTGCCCAATCCATCTGTTTCTCTGTGCAACCAATGTCGAGACCAGCAAGATACGCATCTTTTCCGGCCAGGACATGTGTATCGAGGCGGTGCTTGCTTCGGCCTGCCTGCCGACCCTGTTCCAGGCGGTAGAGATCAACGGCGAACATTACTGGGACGGCGGCTATGTCGGCAACCCGGCCATTTTTCCGCTGATCTACAACTGCCGCACACACGATGTGGTGATCGTGCACATCAACCCGATCGTGCGCCCCGGCGTACCGACCACTGCGGCCGAGATCCTCAACCGCATCAATGAAGTGAGCTTCAATTCGTCACTCATGCGTGAGATGCGCGCGATCGCCTTCGTCACCACGCTGATCCAGCAAGGCAAGATCGATCGCAGCGAGATGAAGGAGATGTTGATCCACTCGATTCGGTCCGATCAGATCATGGCCGCGCTCGGTGTGTCGAGCAAGTACAACGGTGACTGGGATTTCCTCTGCTTTCTGCGTGACCAGGGACGGGCCGAGGCCGAGGCGTGGATCGAGGAAAACTACCAGCACATCGGCCAGCGCTCGAGCATCGACATCGATAAGGAATTTCTTTAAGCACGGTGATTGGATGGGGCCGAATGTGCAGTCGGATCAGGCATTTTTTTAAAATTCAAATACCTGGCCATGTTCAAGCATTCTTGGCTGACAGGCATCGACGGCATTGGCGACTTCCGACATGGTGAGCTCCATATCGCCTGGCTTCAAATGGGTGATGAAAATTTCTGCGGGAAGGCGCAGCTTCCTGATCTCCTCGGCAAACAAGCTTGGACACAGGTGCCTGGAGGCCATCGCGATCGCGTAGTCGTGGTTGCTGAATGCAGTCTCGATGATCAGATAACGCAGATTGACGATGCCGTTGACGAATTCCCACAGGGCATCGTTGGGGCCGGTATCGCCCGTGAACACCAGGCTCGCGGCACCACTGTCCAGGCAATAGCCGACGGCCGGTACCAGGTGATTGGCGGCGAGGGCGGTAATTTTTCGTCCTGCCAGCGACACGGTCTCGCCCCGGGTTATCTCGCGATACTGCAGATAGGGCGCCTCAGGTTGCGGCAGTATTGTGAAATCAGGCCAGATGCAGTCGTTGAACAGGTGGGTGCGCAGGGCATCGAGCGTCTCTCCGATAGCGTAAACCATCAATGGTGTGTTACGCCTATGGCCGACCGTATCGACCAGAAAAGGAATGCTGCAAATATGGTCCAGGTGCGAGTGGGTGACGAAGACATGGTCGATCCGTACCATTTCGTCGAGAGTAAGATCACCGACGCCAGTGCCGGCATCGATGAGCACGTCGTCGTCGAGCAGCATGGCGGTTGTGCGCAGGTTCGCGCCGATGCCGCCACTACACCCCAGAATTTTCAGCTTCATATAAAAAATAGTATATAAAAATGCTGTCAAAAAATATGGCTATACGTCGGAGCTTGAGGTTAAAGATGGTCCGCCCCAAGTCTAACAAATCACTTCCTGCTTCCAGTGTATGCGTAATAAAAATCCGCCGTTATAGTTGCGGTGGCTGGAGGCAAGCGTTTGATGCCAAGACTTTCCATGGTGCGCTCAAAATGGCTGTCGCATTCACTAAAAAACTCAATAATTGACTGCGTCCGGTTGTTGACGCCTGGAAGGGGCCAAGACGGCGTTGGTGCACGGATATCTGAGGCATAACGCCTTTTGCCGCTATGTTACTTTTCGCTCACTGCGGACGAATTGGCTGTCCGGCCGCCAACATGCGATTGAGAATGGCCACCCCAATGGCCGCTTCGGTGGTTGATGACGCAGGCGCAGGCGAGGGCCAATGATCATCTTGTGGCACCCCCATCGCAGGGTGACCAGTGCTCTACGGTCAATTTTCTACAATAGCGACTAATGTGTTGGGTTCTATCTGACAGCTGCCATGAAATGTGTTTGGCAGCTTCAAACACTTGACCTGCGGCACATCTCAAAAAGCCTCGAGAATGTTCGGCTTAAATCTAAATATTCTTATGTTTTTCAAGTACTTACGTATATTCGCGCGGTGCATGGCTTGGGCTGGCACGCCCTATGCTCTATGTCTATCGAGCGCAACGAAATGCTCATCCAACCGGAACCAAACCTTTAGGAGAACTACCATGAAATCGACTCTGATGATCAAAGACCTGTCCCTCGACAAAGAACTCGACGGCCGTGAAATGTCTGCCGTACGCGGCGGTTTTAACGCCACCAGTATCGGCAGCTTCAACCAGGCTGCTATTCAAGGTGGCGGGTTTGCCAGCCCGAACACGCAAGTCGGCGTGTTTACCCCGGTCGTGACCAATACCGACGTCAATGTGGCCAGCCTCACCAATGTTCTCGGCAATATGAATGCACGGCTGGCCCAGATTTAATGGGCCATGAGAGCCGCACTTACAGGGAATCGTCCAATCCTCTGCTGTGCGGCTCTCCACTTTACCGTTCTTGGCAATTATTGAAATACAACCTGGGTGCAATTGCAACGACATGCGCACCTAACCAAACTTTTAGGAGAACTACCATGAAATCGACTCTGATGATCAAAGACCTGTCCCTCGACAAAGAACTCGACGGCCGTGAAATGTCTGCCGTACGCGGCGGTTATAACGTCACCAGTATTGGCAGCTTCAACCAGGCCGCTATTCAAGGCGGCGGGTTTGCCAGCCCGAACACGCAAGTCGGCGTGTTTGCGCCGGTCGTGACCAATACCGACGTCAATGTGGCCAGCCTCACCAATGTTCTTGGCAATATGCATGCAGGGGTGGCCCAGATTTAAAGGGCCACGAGAGCCGCCCTTACAGGGGATATTCCAATCCTCTGCCGTGCGGCTCTCTGCTTTGCCATTCTTGGCAATTTTTGAAATACAACTGGGTGCAATTGCAACGACATGCGCACCCAACCAAACCTTTAGGAGAATTGAAATGAAATCGACTCTGATGATCAAAGACCTGTCCCTCGACAAGGAACTCGACGGCCGTGAAATGTCTGCCGTACGCGGCGGTTTTAACGCCACTAATATCGGCAGCTTCAACCAGGCCGCTATTCAAGGCGGCGGGTTTGCCAGCCCGAACACGCAAGTCGGCGTGTTTGCGCCGGTCGTGACCAATACCGACGTCAATTTGACCAGCCTCACCAATGTTCTTGGCAATATGAATGCAAGGGTGGCCCAGATTTAAAGGGCCGTGAGAGCCGCCCTTGCAGGGGATATAGTCCAATCCTCTGCCGTGCGGCTCTCCTTCTAAGTTCCCTCAGCACGGCATAATCGAAGTCCACCAGATATGGAACGCATTGGTATGGCCGATGCGCTACTCGATTCGGAGGCGCTCACCTTTATCGCCGATGGTCTGAAAGGCGCCAACGATATGGTGTGTGCCCGGCAGCTCTACGACGCAGCCAGCCGGGTTGAGCGCGCCTCCCACCTCAAGCGCGCATCGGCGCTGGCCCGGGAATTGGAAATCTCGATCGAGGAATTCTCGCGGCTCTCGCGCAGATGGTCGCCTGATTCTGAAAAGTCCCACACGGGGTCCCGCAAAAACGACAAGGACCTGGATTTCAGGTCCTATGCCAATGAAGTATGGCGCGCCCGGTGGGATTCGAACACCACGGCCTTCGAAATCCCGGCTGTCAAACGCGGTTATAATCCTCTGCATGTCCGATTCGATCGCGCAGACTCAGCCACTCAGGCACGCTACCGCAGCTGAGGTTGCGGTCCTGTTCGCCGACATCGCCGGCAGCACCAGGCTGTATCAGACGCTTGGAGATGCGCAGGCCAAGGCGATGATCGACGAGTGCCTCCGCACCATGCGCACAGTAATCGCACGCCACGGTGGACGTGTCATCAAGACCATCGGCGACGAGATCATGTGCGTCTTTCCCGACGCCGATCGCGGTCATCTGGCAGCTACCCACATGCAATTGAAGGTCGCCGCTCTGCCCATCGTGTCTGGCGTCAAGCGCGCGATCCGGATCGGATTTCACGCCGGCGCCGTGATTGAGGTGCGCGGCGACGTGTTTGGCGACACGGTCAATACCGCCGCGCGCATGTCGGACCTGGCAAAAGGTAATCAGATTATCACTACGCTATCCACCGTGGAGCGCCTGTCGCCGATGCTGCGCGAATCGACCCGGCGCATCGCCGCGCTCGCGATCAAAGGCAAGGTCGACGACATCGACGTTTGTGAAGTCATCTGGCAGGGCGGGGATGACCTGACGATGGTGACGTTGTCGAGTGACGAGGGCGAGTCCGCGGCGCAGATCGAGCTGCATCTCACTCATGGAGCGCAGAACCTGGTGCTCGACCATGCTGGCGCCAGCATCGTACTCGGGCGCGACGCGAGTTGCCAGATCGTAATCGCCGACCGCAAGGCGTCGCGCCTTCACGCGCGCATCGAGCGCCGCCGCGACAAGTTCTTTCTGGTCGATCAGAGCACCAACGGGACTTTTATCAGCTTCGCCGGCGAAGCTGAAATCGGCCTGCGGCGAGAGGAGGTCATGCTGCGCGGCCAGGGGCGCATTGTGTTCGGTCACAGCCTCGGCGAATCCGGCGACGAAACCGTAGAGTTTACCGTGCGCGGATGATGCAATGGCGCGCATCGCGCCTGTCCCCCGGGCCGCTGTTGCTCGACTCTGTTTCACGACACTGTCTAGACCCCCAGGTGCACACATTTGCGGTGGCGGTCATGATAGCAAACAGATCGGCTACGTCAGGGTATCGAGTAGGGATCAGAACACGGAGCGCTAGCTCGACTGCATCACGGTCGCGCGCATCGGCATGGGGCACGGCAAGGCGCTGATCGCCCGCGGCATGGGCATCCGCCGCAAGACGCGATACAACTACCTGGACCGACTGCCATAACACAAATGCTGGCCCGACATACCAGTCACGCCACAACCAATGCTGCCTATTTTGGCTATTTTTCTCAACCATTCGGAAAGGTAAAAATGGCCAAATTGCAACTCATTTACCTATGACGGGACAGCGCCAGCAGCATAGCTTTAGCACGAGGTTTTCCGCGAGAGACAGGGATCAGGGATTTTGACGGATTGCGTGCATATTTGCCGATTGAGATCAGTTCGATTTAAAAATTAAGCGTGCTGTTCGGCGGTATGACGCCAGCGGCATCGCGTTCGCCGTAGGCGGTTTTCGGGGCGGACAAACCGGTTTGCCCTTTCCATCGACCTTCAGCTTTTGAACGCCTTCAGGGTTGACGCCAATGCGAGATTGACCCAGAGGCTGCACTGCCCCATCTCCAATCTCCGTATTTCCGCACGTGCCAATGGCTTGCAAAACCTGTGGTTGGGTCCACGAAATCCCGGCAGGTGGATCAATATCCGCCCGGCGTCAACACCACTCGGGGTCAAAAGGGCCTGTTGAGCTGCGAACCGGCGCAAACAAACCAATACTAATGTGTTGGGTTCTATCTGGTAGTTGCCTTGAAATGTGTTTGGCAACTCCAGACACTTGACCTGCAGCACCTCAAAAAGCATCGAGAAACGTTCGGTCGAAATCTAAATATTCTTATATTTTTCAAGTACTTACGTTTATTCTCGCAGTGCATGGCTTGGGCTGGCACGCCCTATGCTCTATGTCTATCGAGCGCAACGAAATGCTCATCCAGCCCAACCAAACCTTTAGGAGAACTACCATGAAATCGACTCTGATGATCAAAGACCTGTCCCTCGACAAGGAACTCGACGGCCGTGAAATGTCTGCCGTACGCGGTGGCTATAACGCCACTAATATCGGCAGCTTCAACCAGGCTGCAATTCAAAGGGGTGGGTTTGCCAGCCCGAACACGCAAGTTGGCGTGTTTACGCCGGTCGTGACCAATACCGACGTCAATTTGACCAGCCTCACCAATGTTCTTGGCAATATGCATGCAGGGGTGGCCCAGATTTAAAGGGCTACGAGAGCCGCCCTTACAGGGGATATTCCAATCCTCTGCCGTGCGGCTCTCCGCTTTGCTGTTCTTGGCAATTTTGGCAATTTTGGAGATACAACATGAGTGCAATTACGATCAATGACCTCCCCACAAACCGCGCGTTGGACCGCAAAGCGATGTCGTCCATCAGAGGCGCCGACGGTGCCCCGTGGGTCTATGGATGGATCAGCCCTTTCTCTCCTGCAACCACTAGCCTCGTTCCGGTCGTCAACTTCTACCAGGTCAACAACAGCTTCAATATCGAAAAGATGATTAATCAGTCCCAGACAGTCAACATCAACAATTCGGGGGCCAATTCGAATATTAACGCGGTCCTTCTAAGTTCCCTCAGCTCGTCATAATCGAAGTCCGCCAGATGGAACGCATTGGTATGGCCGATGCGCTACTTGGGGCCGGTATTCAGCCGGCGGAATACGGGTGCGTCGCGCGCATGGGGGCTTGGTTTAGCCGGTTCAATCATGAGCGGGCTGATTTTGGGGCTTCATGCCCTGCTTTGGGTAAAAATGGCCGTTCGGTGCGAACCAGTTCATTGATCCACTTGCATAACCGTGCGGTGCTGCCGGCGTGACCGTCGCCCGGTATCGTCACCTTGGCCGTGGTCGATGGCGTGGCTGTGGCCTTGTGTTGACCTTACCCGCGCCGATATTGGCGTAGGGTCTGTCTTCCCGGACAGCATTCGTCCGATGGGCCAAGCCGCTGGCCGATCTGATCGGTAAGGACAGCTGAAATAACTCCGCCAGTAGTGCGTGATTTTAGCGTACCAAGAAAGGTAACGCCGACTCCATCGCGGATACAACCATGCCCCCCATCAGCAGCGCTGATGCGCACCGTGTCATCAGCTGGGTTCAGGCCGCGTTCCTGGCCAGACTCAAGGGGGCTGCCGATCTGGGAACGTAAAGTCATATTCCGGGGGAATCATACTCGTCGACTTGCTGCTTTCGCTGCTGGCGTCCGCCCAACATTTGACGCCTAGTATGTTCAGTTCTGGCAGGTTTGCATGCGAGTTAAGGGCAAATTTCTACGACAGCGGCTAATGTGTTGCGTTCTATCTGACAGTTGCCATGAAATGTGTTTGGCAACTCCAGACACTTGATCTACTGCACCTCAAAAAGCCTCGAAAATCGTTCGACTGCAATCTAAATATTCTTATATTTTTCAAGCACTTACGTTAATTTTCTGAGTGTATGACTTGGGTTGGCACGCGCGATCCGGCGACCAGCAACGTCAGCTATGATTCCCCCTTCACTCCCATCCCCCACTAACAGTGAGTGAGTTCGGGAGGTATCTAGGTGGTGTGAGAAAGGCTGAAGCGATCGAATGTCGCTTCAGCCTTTCTTAGCAAGAGCAGTAACGCGTTACCCGGAAATTCTGCCGCCTCTACCGGCGTAGGGGCGGCGGCGAAACCGTAAGATCTCCGGCAGAATTGCGGAGCGATGTTGTTGCTTTACGTCAAACACCGGTGTTTCGAATATGGAGGTCGACGCGGCATCCCGCGCCCTCCGGAGCCTTAGCCGGGCATATCCGCGCCAGAACGGCCTAGCCATCGCCCTGCAAGAACTGGGGCGCGTCGAGCGGACGTTGTTCATCCTGGATTGGTTGCAAAGCGTCGAGCCACGTTCACGCCGGGTTGAACAAGGGTGAGGAGCGCAACGCGCTGGCTAGGGCGGTGTTCTTTTACCGGCTGGGCGAAATTCGGGATCGCAGCTTTGAGCAACAGCGCTATCGGGCCAGCGGTCTCAATCTGGTCACGACGGCCATCGTTCTCGGGAACACAGTGTACCTGGAGCGTGCCACGAATGCCCTGCGCGGTCATGGCCGCCCGGTGGACGACGCCCTGTTGCGATACCTATCGCCGTTGGGCTGAAGCCGACGATCGCTCGGTCACGCTGTATCAACACTTCCCAGTCGTTTCGCAAACGCGGCACGAAGCGCGGCGAAGCAATCGCTTATATCAACCGTCAGTGACGCTTCTTGCGGTGCTTGCTCGGCGTCCAAGGTTAAATAATGCACGCATGTCATGCATGCTGACGCCGCAACGGTCAGATAAAGGCAGCACTTTTTTAAAATGCGCCAAGCACCTGCTGCCAAAACTGACGAAACCGTCGTTTCGGCATTTCCGGCAGCACTTGTCCGGGGCATTGGTGAAAATTCACTCAATGGTTTCGGCAGAATGCACGCATCGTCGCTCATCCGATTTGCCAGCATCATATGCGGCCATGCTGACCCCCGGACTGACTCTGCGTTTCGAGCCAAAGCTGAATATCGCTGTCGATTGCCATAGTGCGCCACCTCCGGTGAACCGTATAACCGGCATACCCTAACAAAGCACCGTCACGGCATGCCAGCGTTGCGCTCTGGTTAGTGCTGATAGACGCCCGAATGTTTGTCGCTGCCGCTCTGGTTCACGTTGGCGATAAAGCCATGGCCGCCCTGCGTGACAAATGAGGTGTTGTGCAGCACGTAACTGGTGCCGATTCCAGACTGGGAGTGAGCTATCAGCTCACTCCAGATCGGGTGTGTTATCTTTAACAGCAACGGCCGACCTTACCATTAGCGCCGTAGCGCGCCTCTTGCCTCTCGCGGAAAAACTCCTCATACGACATCATCGGCTCGTCAGGATGTGTCTCTTCCATATGCGTGACGTAGGTGCTGTACTCGGGCATGCCGACCATTAGTCGCATGGATTGCCCAAGATAGCGCCCCGCCTTGGCAATTTCATCCAGCATGAGCGAGCGCATCAGGCTTGGGGCACTACGCGGGCCGGCAATGCCTCGAATAGCGTCTCTTTGGCGCTGGACTTGTGTGCGGCACGTGCTACGAGTACCGTTCTGATGCCGAACACAAGCATGCTGAGCAACACCAGAATGAAGAAGCCGGCCAACGCTGCATCCAGATAATCGTTGAAAATTACTTGCTGCATTTGCTCGATCGATTTGGCCGGTGCCAGCAGTTTGCCCTCGGCGAGTGCCGTCTTGAACTTGCTGGCGTGCGCCAGGAAGCCGACGCGTGGATTGGCATCAAACATCTTTTGCCAGCCGGCGGTTAGCGTACAGATCAAGATCCATATGGTTGGCAGGATGGTGACCCAGGCGAAACGGTCGCGCTTCATCTTGAACAATACGCAGGTACCGAGAATCAATGCGATACCGGCCAGCATCTGGTTGGAAATGCCGAACAGCGGCCACAAGGTATTGATCCCGCCCAGTGGATCGACCACGCCCTGGTACAGGAAATAGCCCCAGGCGGCAACGCATAGTGCGGTCGCAGTCAGGCTCGCCACCATCGAATCGGTACGCTTCATCGATGGCGCGAAGGTGCCGAGCAAATCCTGCAACATGAAGCGCCCGGCCCGGGTGCCCGCATCAACCGCTGTCAGAATGAAAAGCGCCTCGAACAGAATCGCGAAGTGGTACCAGAACGCCATCATCATTTTGCCGCCGGTGAAGCCGGACAGGATATGCGCCATCCCTACTGCTAAGGTCGGTGCGCCACCGGCGCGGGAGATGATCGAATTCTCGCCCACATCCAGCGCGGTCTGCGTCAACATGTCAGGCGTGACATAAAAACCCCAGTGCGAAATCGCCTGCGCAGCCGATTCTGCCGTGCTGCCGATCAATGCGGCCGGACTGTTCATCGCGAAATACACTCCAGGCTCGATGGTGGAAGCGGCAACTAGGGCCATCATCGCAACAAACGATTCCATCAACATCGCGCCGTAACCGATGAAGCGCGCATGGCTTTCGTTTTCCAGCATCTTGGGCGTGGTGCCGGATGCAATTAGAGCATGGAAACCGGACACTGCGCCGCACGCGATTGTGATAAAGAGGAACGGGAACAGGTTACCGGACCAAACCGGACCGGAGCCATCCACAAACTGCGTGAATGCCGGCATCTTCAGGTGTGGCGAAACGAATATGATGCCGATCGCGAGACCGACAATAGTGCCGATTTTCAGAAAAGTGGACAGATAATCGCGCGGTGCCAGCAGCAGCCAGACCGGCAACACGGAAGCGACGAAGCCATAACCGATGAGCATCCATGTCAATTCTTTGCCGCTAAAGGTGAACATGGCGGCCAGCACGGGAATTTCCTGCACGTATTGCCCGCCAAAAATCGCCAGCATCAGCAACACAAAGCCAATCAGCGACACTTCACCAATACGGCCTACACGGATATAACGGGTGTACACGCCCATGAACAGCGCGATCGGGATCGTGGCAATCACGGTAAAACTTCCCCACGGCGAGTTGGTCAATGCTTTGACCACGATCAGCGCCAGCACCGCCAAAATGATAACCATGATCATGAAGGTGCCGACTAAGGCGATCACGCCCGGAACTTGTCCCAATTCGGATTTAATCAGGTCGCCCAGCGAGCGGCCGTCGCGCCGCATGGAAATAAATAGCACGATGAAATCCTGCACCGCGCCGGCAAACACGACCCCGGCCAAAATCCACAGCATGCCAGGCATATAACCCATCTGGGCCGCCAGTACCGGGCCGACCAAGGGGCCGGCCCCGGCTATCGCGGCAAAATGATGGCCGAACAACACGTATTTATTGGTCGGCACAAAATCCAGGCCGTCGTTGAACTTGCGCGCAGGCGTCATGCGCTTGGCATCCAGCCCCAAAACGCGGTCAGCGATAAACAGGCTGTAAAAGCGGTACGCGATCATGTAAACGCAGACGGATGCGATGACGATCCAGATGGCGCTGATGGACTCGCCGTGATGCAATGCGATCAGGCCAAATGCGAATGCGCCGACGATGGCGAGCGCGCACCAGCCAAGTTTACTAACAAGATGATTCATTGTCTTCCTCCAAAGGGGGTGAAATTATTGTTTTGCCGAAACAGAATCGCACTTCAAAAGGAGTTTTTTTGTGCGCTCTGCGGCTTGTTGCGTAGTATTTGGCATAAGGTTTTCGCTCGCAAGCGCGAAACTACGTAAAAAGCATGCGTAGTACTACGCATAAATCCGGATCGAATTAGCGGTACAGTAGCGCCATGAAATTACGACAAAAAATCATATTGCTTGCCATTACACCGCTTATTCTGGCTCTGTGCGCGATCGCACTTGCAGTGCGTCATCAGGCAACATCATTGGGACAGCAGCAGCGCGCCTCGATCCAGACAGCGTATCTGGCGAGCAAAAAAGCTGAACTGACGCACTATGTCACCCTGGCGACACGTTCAATTGCGCAGCTGTACGAGTCAGGCCGGACCGATGCCGCTACGCTGGACCAGGCCAAAGCCATTCTGGCAAAGCTCGATTACGGCGATGACGGCTATTTCTTCGTCTACGATCAGCAAGGCAAAAACATCATGCATCCCCGCCAGCCAGAGTTGGTCGGCCAGAACTTATGGAATATGAAAGATGCCGATGGCAGCCTGACGATCCAGAATCTGATCAGCCGAGCCAATGAAGGCGGTGGTTTCGTCCGCTATCAGTGGGTAAAACCGTCCAGCCACAATACGGCTCCCAAACTCGGATATGTGGTTGCTCTACCGAATTGGGGCTGGGTACTGGGCACCGGCATTTATCTGGACGATGTGAATGACGCGCTGGCTAAAATCGATGCGCAAATCTCGGGCAATATCGAAAGCACGATGCTCTGGATTGCCGCGATTGCAATCTTGAGCGCAGTCGCGGTGGCGCTGTCAGGCTTGGTGTTGAATATCAGCGAGCATCGCGTGACCGATGCCAAGCTCAAGGTACTGGCGCAACGCGTCGTGCTTTCGCAAGAGGAAGAGCGCGCCAGATTGTCGCGTGATTTGCATGACGGCATCAGCCAATGGCTGGTTTCGATCAAATTACAAATCGAAGCCGGCATCATCAAGCTGGCGGGAACGCCCGAACAGTCCGCTTCGGCGCGGTCCACGTTCGAGCGCACGGCAGCACAACTGAATGACGTCTTGGGTGAAGTCCGCCGGATTTCGCATGACCTGCGCCCCGCGATCCTGGACGACCTCGGTTTGGCGGCAGCGCTGGAGCATCTGGCGCATGAATTCATGGCGCATACCGCTACGCCGACCGACTTCAATGCGGTCGGCACGGCGGATGGCTTGCCCGATGTCGTCAATACGGTGCTGTTTCGGGTCGCCCAGGAAGCGCTGACCAATATCGAGCGCCACGCTGGCGCCCGCCAGATATCGATGCGGCTGGAAGGCAATTCGCGCTGCGTCACGCTCACCGTCTGCGACGACGGCGTCGGTTTCGACGTTGATCATATTGATGGACACCCGAAACGCGGCATCGGTTTGCGCAACATGACAGAGCGACTGGAAGCTGTCGACGGAAAATTGAGTCTCACCTCGTCGTCCAACGGCACCACGGTGCTCGCCGCCGTGCTGCGACACTGACCTTCTACCATCCCATGCTCATCAAACCATTGATCAAAATCCTGCTTGTCGACGACCACCCCCTGGTGCGCGATGGTTTGCGCGCCCGGCTGGAGGCGGTTCCTGCTGTCCAGGTGGTCGCCGAGGCTGGCGGTGCAGAAGACGCGCTGCGTCACGCGCAAAACATGGAAATTGATCTGGTGCTGATGGATATCAATATGCGCGGCACCAACGGCATCGAGTTGACCGCGCAGTTTCATGCGATGTTCCCGGAGATAGTCGTGCTGATATTAAGCATGCACGACAAGGCAGAATACGTGATGCAAGCAATGCAAGCCGGTGCGCGCGGCTATGTATTGAAAGACGCGCCTGGACAGGATATCGTGTTCGCGATCGAAACCGTCATTTCAGGTGGCATCTATTACAGCGCAGCCCTGGCCAAGCAGCTGTCGCGACCGATGATGCCGGGGCTGTTATTGACCGCGCGCGAACGACAAATACTGCAGCAAATTGCCGAGGGAAAATCGAACAAGCAAATCGCCCGCGCGCTGGAACTGAGTGTGCGAACGGTTGAAACCCACCGCTTGAACATCAAGCGCAAGCTCAACATCGATGGCCAGGCCGAACTGATCAAATTTGCCGTGCAGCAAATTTATTAGTGCCTCCACGGCGACATCAGGCTAGCGCGTCTGGCATGTGGCGGGCTGAATAGTTGAATTTACACCGCACCATGCGGTTCTGATAATCATATAGCCGACCTCCTATACGTCAAGTCGGTGCAACCTTGACTCCTACACTGGCCGCTTTTGCGCGGCCGGGAGGGAGGCCGGCTGTATGATTATCAGAACTCTTTTCTCGAGCTAGTCATACAATGGCGTGCCCCTCATCGCCAACGCCATCAAGCGTTCTATTAGCACCAAGCCGGACGCGATCCGAAATGCCATCCTCAACGTAAAGGGCTATAAAGGCGTCGGGTCCATACATGCACCAAAAGTACGATAACCGATCTCAGCCGGGGCGATTCGGTGACGAGCATTTCACCGGCGTTCAACGACGTCCGGCTCCCATCACACCCATAACATCAGCGTATTAGCGGTAGCCTGTAGCGCGGGGACGCAGCGCGCTGTCGCTTCGGCTTTTGAGCAGGTCGATATCATCATTGACACGCTTAGAGCGCCGACCAGCGCGCCGCGCCGGCTCTTGATCGGGACGGAAATGCCGCGCAGACCTATTTCATACTGGTTTTCGGTCACGCCGAATCCAGCTTCCCGGATCTCGACCAACTCGCGGAACAATTGCTCCTTGTCCACCACTGTCAAGTGGGTGTAGGCGATCAGGTCGATCCGCTCCAGATAGGCTCTTAACTCGTTATCCGGCAGGGCCGACAGCAGCACCCGGCCGGCGGTCGAGGTATAGGCCGGCAAGCGCGTGCCAGGCTCGAAGCCGGTAGTCAGCAGGCGTGGCGCATTGACGCGGCTGACATACACCACCTCGTCGCCGTCCAGCACGGAATAGTTGGTCGATTCCTGCAACTGCAGGGTCAGGCGCTGCAGGAAGGGCACGATCGCGCGTGGCAGACGCGCCGAATCCAGATACGAACGCCCCAGATTGAGTACTTTGGGCGTCAGCCAGAAGCTGCGGCCGTCGGTTGCCGCCAGGCCGATATGCACCAGTGTCAGCAAATAACGGCGCGCCGCGCTGCGGCTAAGGTCCACTTTTTCGGCCAGCTCGCTCGCGGTCAGGCGCGCGGTGTCGTCGTTGAAGGCCGTGATCACGTCGATGCCCTTGATCAAGCCGTCGATCAGATCGCGTTTGGCGACTTCCACTTCCAGCAATTCCGGTTTTTTCATTTGCAGATAATCCCGATTTTGTGCGCTAATCGCGCCGAATGAGCGATTGTCGCAGTATTCCCGGTTTTCGGCACTATTTTTCCCCGCGCGCCATTCCTATACTTGGGCTCATCACTTCAGCCAAGGATCACCATGACTGCGCAAGAACACAATCCTGAACCGAATAATCCGCTCGGCATCGATGGCATTGAATTTGTTGAATATGCGACCGCCCAGCCTTTGGCGCTCGGGGCGCTGCTCGAGCAGATGGGGTTTGTGCCGAGCGCCCGTCACCGCTCGCGCGAAGTCACGTTGTACCGTCAGGGCTCGATGAATGTGATCGTCAACGCCGATCCGCGAGCCTTGCCACAGTCCGATAATGAGCCGCAATCGACCGTGATCAGCGCCATCGCGCTGCGCGTGCGCGACGCCGATGCCGCCTACCGTCATGCGATCGAGATGGGCGCCTGGGCCATCCAGACCCGCGCCGGCGTGATGGAGCTAAATATCCCGGGCGTGCACGGGGCCGGCGATTCGATACTGTATTTCGTAGACCGTTTCCGCGATTTTTCCATCTATGACGTCGACTTCAAGCCGATACCGAACGCGCCGGCCAATCCGCCCGCGCTGGCCGGGTTGCATTTCTTTGGCGTGGTGCAGGCCATTGGCAGCGACCGCTCGCCCGAATGGATCGATTTTTATCAGCAACTGATGGATTTCCGACCGCTTCCGGAAGGTCACTATTTCGGCGTGCTGCCCAAGGGGACCTTGCTGGAAAGCCCGTGCCACAGCTTCTACCTGCAACTGGTGGAACCGCCCGACGGCGCTGCCGGCCTGCAGTGGGACGAGCAATTGATCCGCGTCGGCCTAGGCACGCCGGATGTGCTGGCGGCGGTGCGGGAATTGAAACAACGAGGCATCGTTTTCATCGACCGCGAGCCTGCGCAATCGAGTGAAAAGGGGGCATTGACACAGCTTTACAAGGGGGGCGTCAGCTTCGAACTGGTGGTCAGCCATTTGGACAGCAAGCATGATTGATATTTCCGGCACCACGCGCATTTTTCCAGTGATCGGCTGGCCGGTCGAGCAAGTCAAGGCGCCGGCGCTGTTTAACGCCTATTTCACGCGGCACAACATCGATGCGCGCGTCATTCCGCTGAAAATCGCACCGGACGCATACATTGCCGCCGTGTGCATGTTGATGTCGGTGGAGACTCCCTTGAACCTTGAACTATTCGGCTGGCCCGGCGTTTCCTCGGAAGCATTCCGCGAGTTGGAGTTCTTATGAACCTGAGTAATTTCGGCATGGACAGCATCACGCTGGCTGGCCCCCTTGAATCGAAGCTGAGCGCATCGAAGGCGGCCGGATTCTCGCAGATCATGTTGTGGGCCAAGCACCTGGCCGGCCATCCCGGTGGCTTGGAAGAGGCCGTACGTCTGGTCCGCGCGAGCGGTATCCGCGTCACCGGCATCCAGGTCATGCGCGACTTTGAAGGGCTGTCCGGCGCGCTGCACGAATACAAACTCGACATCGCCAAGCACATGCTGCAAGTTTGCAGGGCAGTCGGTGCGCCGTTGCTGATGGTGTGCTCCAGCACGTCCAGCCACGCCAGCGGCGAGCTGCCCTCGATTGCGCGCCACCTGGCCAAACTGGCGACGCTGGCGGTGCCGCTGGGCGTGCGCATCGGTTACGAAGCACTGTCCTGGGGGCGCCACGTGAATCAATACACGCAGTCGTGGGAAGCGGTCGAGCTGGCGGACCATGCCAATCTGGGTGTGGTGATCGACTCGTTTCACATGCTGGCCAATCAGGCCGACTTCGATGGCCTTGACGACATCCCCAGCGACAAGATCGCGATGGTGCAACTATCCGATTTTATGTGGCGCGACATACGCAGCGACGAAGAGCGGCTGGAAACGGCACTCCACCTGCGCGTGTTTCCAGGCGAAGGCGCGCATTCGAAAGAGCTGTCCGACCTGCTGCGCCGGCTGGACCGCGGCGGTTACCGCGGCGACTACAGCTCGAAGTGTTCAACGACGATTACCTGCAACTGTCGCCGGAGATCGTGGCCCGCCGTGCCCATAGTGCCGCCAAGTGGGTGACCGATCAAGTGCTGCGACGCAGCTTGCAAGTGCGCCAGCCCACGCCAGGGCACCCCACGATGGCATGAAGCACCCTCGGAAATGCTCGGTCACGGTTTCCACCAGCCGTGCGAGCGGGGCGGTGCCGTGGCGCCGTTCCGGAGCATGCCGGTCGCGCTGCTGCGGTGTCCGGTTTGGTGATCACGAGTGCGGCGTTCATTGGCGGTCAGCTCATTTCGTACAGCGTCAGACCAGCCTCGGAAACGTTGGTAATGCCCATGTCCCTCGTTTCGGTGTTGCTTGGTTTGATCGCTTGGGTCGCCATGCCGCGCGCTTACCGGCGCAGCGATTCGGGCCAGCTGGCGGTGCGCGGACGCTGATGGTCTTGAGACAGTTTTGAGTGAAGGAGTCCCCTCACTCCGGCATTAGTTTGAGGGGAAACAACGGCGCGCCAGCTGCGGCGCGCCGCCAAGAGCAGGAATAAAAATCAATCCATATGGAGATGTTCATGAAGAAGAAATTTGCCGTGGTCTGCAGCCTGGCCGCCTGTTCGGCTGCCGCACAGGCCCAGTCCAATGTCACGCTGTACGGCGATCTGGACGAATACCTGGGGTACATCCACAGCAGCAGCGGGGCGCATATCACAGGCCTGAACGATGGCACCAGCTTGCGCAGCCGCCTCGGCTTTCGCGGTGTGGAAGACTTGGGCGCTGGCTACCAAGCCAAATTCCAGCTTGAATCTGGCTTTAATGCCGATTCCGGCACACAGGCTGACAGCGCCCGCTTTTTCGACCGCCAGTCGTGGGTCGGCATCAACACCCCAGTCGGCGAATTCCGCTTGGGCCGTCAAAACACCGAAATTCAACAGATCGGCGGTGCCATCGATTACACCGAGCGCACCACCTTCGGCTCGATCGTGAATACGTTCGGCGTGCCGTCGCGCTACGACAATGATATTTCGTACAAGTCGCCACGCATTGCCGGTTTCCAGGGCACAGTTCACTATGCGTTGGCTGAACAGCCGGGTGGCGGCCATGCTCAGAGCGCCATCTATCAACTCGCCGTCGACTATACCAACGGCCCATACCGCGCGGGCTACGCCGGCATCGCTGCCAAGCCGGCACCGGCCACGGCCGCCAACCTGGCCACGCATCTCGACAACAAGGTGCAATACCATAACCTGTACGCCGACTATGACTACGGCCAGGGCAAGGTATATCTCGCCTATGTACGCAGCAATAACATCACGGCCAATGCCAGTGGATTGACCGCAGGGACCATCCTCAGCAACGTCGCCAGCCCCAATAACCTGTTCCCGGGCACGGATGCGAACGCTCGCCGCTACTTCAACGTCTACCAAGTGTCGGCTGACTATCGTGTCGCTCCGCAACTGCGCGTCGGTGCGCTGTACGGCGTGATCAAGGATAAATCCGGCGGCGACGCGGGTGCGAAGGGCGGCAACGTCGGCGCCTATTACGACATGTCCAAGCGCACCACGCTGTACGGTTTCGCCAACTACATGAAAAACGATGCCAATGCCGGTTTCCGTTTCAGCGGTTCGGCGGGGCCGTCGGCCAACTTGGCGGGGGCCGATATCAACGGCAAAGGTCTGACCGGGTTGCAAGCGGGCATTATTCACCGTTTCTAAGCGCGTCGTTTCACCTCATCCATTAAAAGAATCCGTTCTTTTAATGGTGCAAATACACTGATAGTTCATGGAGGACATTGTGTCTACATCTGCAATTAATCAACAAGGCCAGGTTCAAACCAATGCTGGCACCGGGGCCGATACGATCACCCGCTCGCCGCGCAAGGCGGCACTAGCCAGCTGGATTGGCAGTGCGGTCGAATATTATGATTTTTTTATTTACGGCACTGCGGCAGCGCTGGTGTTCGGCAAGATTTTCTTCCCCTCGTTCGACCCGGCGGCGGCCACCGTTGCGGCCTTTGCCACCTTCGGGGGGTCGGTTATGTAACGCGGCCGATCGGTGCCGTGCTGCTGGGTCATGTCGGCGACAAATATGGCCGCAAGAAAGTACTTACATTCACCTTGCTGTTAATGGGCATCTCGACTTTCCTGGTTGGTTTGTTGCCGACCTATGGCCAGATCGGCATCGCCGCCCCCATCATGCTGGTAGTGCTGCGCATGTTGCAGGGGCTGTCGGCGGCGGGCGAGCAGGCGGGCGCCAATTCGATGACGCTCGAGCATGCGCCGGCGCACCGCCGCGCCTTTTTTACCAGCTTCACCTTGAGCGGAACCCAGGCCGGCCTGATCCTTGCGACCCTGGTCTACCTGCCGATCTCGGCGCTGCCGGAGGATCAGCTGTTGTCCTGGGGTTGGCGCATTCCGTTTTTCCTGAGTGCGGTGGTGGTCGCGGTTGGTATCTGGGTGCGCCGGACCTTGCCCGAGACGCCGGTCTTCAACGAGGAGGAAAAGTCGCATAAGCAGGCCAAGCTGCCGGTCGCGGTGCTGTTGCGCGATCATAAGGCGAATCTTGGGCGGGTGATCTTTGCAGCCCTGGTGTCGGTGGTCAGTACCATCTTCAGTGTGTTCACGCTCTCGTACGCCGTCAATACGGTGCACATTCCGCGCGCGACCATGCTCACCGTGCTGATCCTGGCTAATGTGGTGGCGCTGGGTGCGATTCCGGCCTTCGCTGCGTTGTCGGACCGCATCGGCCGCAAACCCGTGTTTATCTTTGGCGCGATCGGCTCGGCCTGCCTGATCTGGCCTTACATGTCGGCCATCAGCCACGCCAATATTCCACTCATTTTTGTGTTCGGCCTGCTCTTGTCCGGAGTTGTCTACAGCGCGGCGAACGGGATCTGGCCGTCCTTGTATGGCGAAATGTTCGACACCCGCGTACGCCTGTCGGGTATGGCCATCGGTACCCAGATCGGCTTCGCACTGGGCGGCTTCGCACCTACCATCAGCGCGGCGATCCTGAAGCCGGGTGCAGATGGCTGGATGCCGGTTGCGGTATTCGTCACTGTGACTGCGGTAGTTGCCGCCATCTCGGTGGCGACGGCGCGCGAGACTTATCGTACGCCAATGCACGAGCTGGGCAAGTAATAAATAGGCTCGGCGCCGGTGGTGCCGAGCCAGAAAACCGAGCATGAACGCGATTGCCGCATTAGCAAATGCGACCGGTTGTGCAATGCCGCATCAAATGCGATGCCTGCTGCCAGCAGCATAGAGATTGCGCTCAACATTGTTTTCAATTGAAAGGGATTTATGAGGCCAGTAGTCATTGCCGTGGCGATCACCGGGTCGGTGCCACGTAAAAAAGATAATCCGGCAATTCCCGTGACCGTTTCTGAACAGATCGAATCGACGCATGAAGCGTTTGAGGTGGGAGCATCGCTGGTCCATCTTCATGTTCGCAACCCTGATGAAAGCTCGTCTTCGGAACCGGTCCTGTTTGCTCAGGTTCTGGAGGGTGTGCGCAAGCATTGCCCGGGGATGATCGTGCAGTTTTCGACCGGCGGTCGGGGCCGTGATCAAAGCGCGCGTGGTGATCCGCTCTCACTCAAGCCAGACATGGCGTCATTAGCCACAGGATCGGTCAATTTTCCAACCATGGTGTACGAAAATGCCCCTGCACTGATGGTGGAATTAGCGACGCGCATGCAGGAGAGCGCGGTCGTCCCCGAGATTGAAATTTTCGACCTGTCGCATATTTATGGAACCCGACGCCTGGTCGACAGCGGCTTGCTCAGCGAGCATCCGCACGTGCAGTTCGTGATGGGGATAAAAAATGCATTGCCGGTAGAAGAACATTTGCTCGATATTCTGCTCGGTGAACTCAAGCGCGTCTTGCCTAAGGCGACCTGGACGGCCGCCGGCATTGGCCGGCACCAGACAGACGTGATCGACTGGGTGTTGAAACGGAATGGCGACGCGGTGCGAACAGGGCTTGAAGACAATATTCGAATTAGCCATGATCGGCTTGCCAACAGCAACGCAGAACTTGTACGGATAGCTGTTGAACGGTGTGCGAACTATGACACACGGGCAGCGACGCCTGCCGAGGCTCGGTCAATACTGGGATTGCCGGCATGACACGGCGCACAGTCAACGCGTGAGGCGAACGGACCAGGTGTTAGCGCATCCTTGCGTCCCAGTTTGCACCACTGGAATGGCAGATCAAAGTGGTGTCATCAGCGGAAATCGGGTGGCGCCTTAATGCTGGAAATTGACATTGGAGCCAATTCATGCATCAGAATCAAAACCTGCATGTCCAGGGCGCCAATGTGCAGAGCGTCAATATCCAGGACTTCCTCAACCAGCATCCATTTTCGGGGTTTCAGTGGGTGATCTTCGCGTTGTGTTTCG
Organism: Pseudundibacterium arcticum; assembly: GCF_042646465.1. Lineage (NCBI taxonomy): Bacteria > Pseudomonadati > Pseudomonadota > Betaproteobacteria > Burkholderiales > Oxalobacteraceae > Pseudundibacterium > Pseudundibacterium arcticum. The sequence continues at coordinate 9,247 of NZ_JBHRTP010000048.1, read as the reverse complement.
TCATCGTCTTGTTGGACGGCTTTGACACCGCCGCCATCGGTTTCATTGCCCCGTCGCTTATCAAGGAATGGGGCATGACAAGACCGGCACTGGCACCGGTATTGAGCGCGGCGCTGTTTGGCCTGGCGGCCGGTGCTCTTGCTGCCGGGCCGATAGCGGACCGGATGGGCCGCAAACTGGTGCTCGGCGTGTCTGTACTGTTGTTCGGCGTGGCGTGCACATGGTCATCGTTTTCCGCGGACCTTGGGCAGCTCACCGTTCTGCGCTTCGTGACTGGACTGGGACTGGGCGCCGCCATGCCCAACGCGGTCACGCTGATGAGCGAATACTGTCCTGATTACCGACGGTCGACGCTCACCAACGCCATGTTTTGCGGCTTTCCCCTGGGAGCGGCATTCGGCGGTTCCCTGGCCGCGTGGATGATTCCCCAGTGGGGCTGGCGCAGCGTGCTGCTGCTGGGCGGAATTGCGCCACTGGTGCTGGCCGTCCTGATACTCCTGTTGCTGCCGGAGTCGGTGCGCTACATGGTCGCCAAGGGGCAGCCGGCGGAGCGTATCCGCGCCGCTCTCAGCCGCATTTCCGCGACAGTGGCTGACGCGCGATCATTTGTCATGACCGAAAAGGCTGCGACCACCGATGCCAAGAGCGGCATGGGCGTGGTGCTTTCCCGCTCCCACGTGCTTGGCTCGGTCATGCTGTGGCTGGCCTACTTCATGGGCTTGGTGATCTTCTACGCGCTCATCAACTGGATGCCGCTCTTGCTCAAGGACGCGGGACTGGCGCCGCGGACCGCCACGCTCATTGCGGCCTTATTTCCCCTCGGCGGCGTGGGCGCGGTTCTCTTTGGCTGGCTGATGGACCGCTTCAATGCCAACCGGGTTATTGCCGTCGGCTATGCGTTGACCGCTGTCAGCATCTATGCGATTGGGCACGCCGCCGGCAATGTCGGTGTGCTGATGCTGGTCGTGTTCGTGGGAGGCACCCTCATGAACACTGCGCAATCGTCCATGCCCGCACTTGCCGCCGCGTTCTATCCGACCCAGGGCCGCGCCACCGGCGTCGCCTGGATGCTGGGCATCGGTCGCTTTGGGGGGATTGCCGGCTCGTTCCTTATCGCCGAACTCACGCGCCGCCAGTTCGGCTTCAGCGGGATCTTCACGATCGTGGCCGTTGCCGGACTGGTCGCTACGGCCGCCCTATTGGTCAAGCAGTTCACGCATCCCGAGGACAAGTCTGCGGCGTCCGCAATCAAGGGAGAGGTTGTCGGTCACTGACGCAGGAGCACCGCTAATCCCGCGTGCGTCTCTCGGGTATGGCCGTCGGCACCCGGATCGGCTTCGCGCCCACCATTAGCGCGGCGATTCTGAAGCAGGGAGCGCACGGCTGGCTGCCGGTTACGGTATTCGTTAGTGTCATTGCGGTCGCTGCCGCCATCTCGGTGGACACGGCGCGCGAGAGTTACCGCACGCCGATGCACGAGCGGGGCAAGCACGGAGACTGTCAGTGGGCGGATGGCAACCCCAAGGTGAACCAGGGACTGGTCGGCTCGGTCTTGGATGGCCAGATGAACGCCGAGATCGCCAAGGCGCGCAAGTAAGACCTTCGCAATTAACAGTCCCTGGCTCTTGTGCATGGCGCAGAGCCAGGACATTTTTTCAGTTTGAACCGGAGTGTTTGAAAAATCATCTGACGATTTTTCAAACCTTATCGGCGCAAGATTTAATCCCGTTCTGAATACACTGCAGGAGCTTCTTAATGACTAACACGACCGCACCCCGCAAGATCCTTATCGGCCTGATCGGCAAGAGCATCCAGCAATCGCTGACGCCGTCGATGCAGGAAGAAGAAGCACGCCAGCAAGGCCTGCACTTGCATTACCAACTGATCGACCTGGACAGTACCGGTGCCGGCGTCGAGGACCTGCCGGCGCTGCTCAAGGCGATCCGGGCCATCGGCTTCACCGGTTTCAACGTGACCTTTCCGTGCAAGCAGGCCATTATCCCGCTACTGGACGACCTATCGGAAGAAGCGCGCGCGATGGGCGCGGTCAACACCGTGGTCAACCAGAACGGTAAGCTGATCGGCCACAATACCGACGGCTCCGGCTGGTCCTGGGGCTTCCAGCGCGCGCTGCCGCATGCGGACCTGTCGAAGGTCGTGCTGCTGGGCGGCGGCGGCGCCGGTTCGGCGATTGCGGATGCGGCTTTGCGCATCGGCGTCAAGCATCTGACCGTGGTTGACTTGGATACCGCCCGTACCCAGGCGCTGGCCGACAGGCTCAATTCCCAGCATGGCGTAGGCCGGGTCACAGCGAGCACCGATATCGCTGCCGCGCTGCGGGGCGCCAGCGGTCTGATTCATGCGACCCCGACCGGCATGGACAAGCTGCCCGGCCTGCCGCTGCCGGCCGAGCTGCTGCGGGCCGACCTGTGGGTGTCTGAGGTTGTTTACTTCCCGCTTGAAACCGCGCTGCTGAAGACTGCGCGCGCGCTCGGCTGCCCGACTTCGGATGGCGGTGGCATGGCGGTCGGCCAAGCGGTCGGTGCGTTCGAACTGTTCACGGGCATACATCCCGACGTGGCGCGCATCGATGCGCATTTCCGCAGCATGGTCGCGGCCCGCACTGCCAAGGCCTGACTTTTTGGAAGGAGCACCGCATGCGTAAATCGTCCGGCAAGGCGGTAAATCTTTCCCCAATTTGACCATTTAAACACCCAGAAAGGTAAATCCATGAAGATCCTCATGCTCCACGGTATCAACCACAACATGTTCGGTAAGCGCGACCCGGCCCAATACGGGACGATTACGCTGGCCGAAATCGACGACAAGCTACAGGCCCTCGGCCACGAACTCGGCGTGGAGGTGGTGAGCTTCCAGACCAACAATGAAGGCGCGATGTGCGAACGGATTCACGAGGGTTTCACCGAAGGCATGGATGCGGTGCTGATCAACGCCGGCGCGTGGACGCACTATAGCTACGGCATCCGCGACGCACTGGCGATCCTGACCGTGCCGGTGGTCGAGCTGCACATGTCCAATATCCACGCGCGCGAGCCGTTCCGCCACCATTCGGTGTTTGCCGAGATTGTGAATGGCCAGATCTGCGGCTTCGGCGTCGACAGCTACCTGCTCGCATTGCGCGCGGCTGTGTCGGCGGCGCGGGCTGGCAAAACCTGAGCTCGACTTGATCCATTTTTGAATAGAAGGAACGAAAGCCCGAAAGGTTTGCCATCGATGAACCACTCAGGCACGAGAGCTTCATCATGGCAACTTTACCTCCGGGCTTACAACATGAATTGTCGGATTTGCACCGCCGTTTTCCAAGCGTGTTTGGCGATTGATCCCAAGGGAGAGAGAGGTCGCTCAGCTACGCGGCTTGAATCGACAAAACCGCGCTAATGCAATGCCCATGCGGACGCCTCCGGACGTTTGAATTGATTGGGTTATTGACGACCACCATCAATGAGGCGATGAAACTGGCCACTGTGAAAGCCATTGTGGTGTGCGGTGTGGTCGGCCGTTATCACTCCCATCTTGAGCAGGTGCAAAACATCATCGGCAAGCAACAGGGCGTCAATCTGCTGACCGCGATGAATCTGTTGATGTTGCCAGGCAGGAACCTGTTTGTGTCCGATGCCTACGTCAACGACAGTGGGACCCATACTGCTAGGCACTGCCAAACCGGTCCATATCCTCACATCCGATAGCACGGCACGTCGCCTCCTCAACATGACTGCGCTGGCGGTAGTAGATGCCCAGCGTAAACACCAAGGTCGCGGCAAAACCATAATGCAATACGGCGCGCTTGACTACGCGTCATAATGAATGGCGGGCTCGGTGGGACCCGAGGCTTGGTTGTCGACTGCCCAGCATGTGCCTGGAAGTTGGTTGGAGCAGTTGGTTAACGCCACAAGCGGGCCCCAGTATTTGATATGATTTTTGGGTTGTGTTTTTTGTGGTTTTTAAAGGAGAGTCAAAATGGATGATGTCGTAATCGTTGCCGCAGGCCGCACCGCTGTGGGTAAATTTGGTGGGTCGTTGGCGAAAACTTCAGCAGTCGACTTGGGGGCGCATGTAATTAAAGGATTGCTCGCCCAAACCGGGATCAAGCCGGAGCAGATCAGTGAAGTCATACTCGGGCAAGTGCTCACCGCCGGTTGCGGCCAGAATCCGGCACGGCAAGCGTCGATCCGCGCCGGATTGCCCGACATGGTGCCAGCGCTGACTATCGGCAAAGTGTGTGGCAGCGGCTTGAAGGCGGTCCACCTGGCAGCGCAAGCGATCAAATGTGGCGATGCGCAAATCATCATCGCCGGCGGCCAGGAAAACATGAGTGCATCACCGCATGTGCTGAACAACTCACGTGACGGCTTCCGCATGGGCGATGCCAAGCTGGTCGATACCATGATCGTCGATGGCTTGTGGGACGTCTACAACCAGTATCACATGGGTGTTACCGCTGAAAATGTCGCCAAGAAGTACAGCATCTCGCGTCAGGAGCAGGACCAGTTCGCTGTGGCTTCGCAAAATAAAGCCGAAGCCGCGCAGAAGGCGGGCAAGTTCAAGGATGAAATCCTGCCCTTCGAGATCCAGCAAAAAAAGGGCGCGATCGTCTTTGACGCGGACGAGTTCATCAAGCAAGGCACCACGCTGGAATCTCTGTCCGGTTTGCGTGCGGCCTTTGCCAAGGACGGCACGGTCACCGCCGGTAATGCGTCCGGCATCAATGATGGGGCCGCAGCGGTGGTGATGATGTCGGCCACCCTGGCGAAGGAACTGGGCTTGACGCCGCTGGCTCGCATCAAGGCCTATTCCTCGGCAGGCATCGATCCCAGCATCATGGGCATGGGGCCTGTTCCCGCCTCCCAGTTGTGTCTGACAAAAGCGGGTTGGACCCATCAGGATCTCGATTTGATGGAAATAAACGAAGCCTTCGCGGCGCAGGCCATCGCAGTCAATAAAGAGATGGGCTGGGATACCAGCAAAATCAACGTCAACGGGGGCGCCATCGCCCTCGGTCATCCGATCGGCGCCTCGGGCTGCCGCATCCTGGTGACCTTGCTGCATGAGATGGTCAGACGCGATGCCAAGCACGGCTTGGCAAGTCTTTGCATTGGCGGCGGCATGGGCGTGGCGCTGGCAGTAGAACGCGCTTAGTCAAGCAATGTCATTTTCAACCGCATCACAATCTACAACCTGAGGAGACAACAACACGGCAAGAATTGGCGGATGAGGCAGCGTTTGTGATCAGGGCGAACATCGCGATCCATGGCGGGCAACACATGCCCTTGGATCCGCCTTGGTCATCGTCATTTATGCTGCAGCGCACAAATATGTCTTGACAGGGGCAACGCATCGGTTAAGATGTATTTGTTGCAGCGCACCATATTTATGGTTGCTCGTATAAAGTAGTTATTGAACCCCAAGGAAAAATCCATGTTTTCGATCCCAGACCAATTTTCAACTGCTACCAAAGCCCACTTCGAAACCCAACTCGCCATGTTCAATGCGCTGACTAGCAAAGCGTTGGAAGCTGTTGAAAAAGTGATCCAATTGAACGTCAGCGCCGCCAAAGCATCGGTCGAGGAATCCAAAGTTGCAGTCAGGCAATTGCTCTCCGCCAAAGACCCGCAGGAATTTTTCACACTGACCGCAGCACAAGCGAAGCCGAATGCTGAAAAGGCGCTGTCCTATGGCCGTCATTTGGCTGCTATCGGGTCCAGCGCCCAAGCTGAATTCACCAAAGCTGCTGAAGTGCAAATTGCTGACGCCCGCAGCAAGGTAACAGCGTTGGTTGATAACGTCGCCAAGAGCGCACCGGCCGGTTCCGAAAGCGCGGTCGCGATGCTGAAATCTGCCCTCGGCAACGCTAATGCCGGCTACGAGCAGTTGAGCAAGACCACTAAACAAGCGGTGGAAACGCTGGAAGCCAATCTGACCAATGTCACGAGCCAGGTTTCACAAGCTGTAGAAAAAACTGTCAGTCAGACCGCCAAGAAGTAAAGCGTTTGCATGATGGGGCTTTGACGGGTCGCGTTGCGGCCCGTTTTCTTTTCCGCAAGCCATACCCCCACTCAGAACAACTTGATCGGAGCCACCATGCTTTATCAATTGCATGAACAGAACCGCTCGTTCCTGGCGCCCTTGATGCAATGGGCAGAAGCTTTAGCCAAACTGTTGACCAATTCGGTCTCACCGCTGGCACACACACCGTATTCGCAACATATTGCGGCCCATTACGAGTTAATGTATCGGCTCGGCAAGGATTATGAAAAGCCACAATTTGAGATTCAAACGACGCTCATCGATGGCCAGACCGTAGCAATTTCCGAAGAGGTCGCACTCAACAAGCCTTTTTGCACCTTGGTGCATTTCAAAAAAGATTTGAGCGACAAAGAATTGTCCAAACCGCAACAACCTAAAGTGCTCCTGGTGGCGCCTTTATCCGGCCATCATTCGACGCTGTTGCGCGACACCGTGCGTGGCTTGCTGCCGAACCACGATGTCTACATCACCGACTGGATTGACGCGCGGATGGTGCCCTTGTCCGACGGCGCGTTCCATTTGCACGACTATATTTATTATGTGCAAGATTTTATTCGCTTGCTCGGCCCGGATTTGCATGTAATTTCGGTCTGCCAGCCGACGGTGCCGGTGCTGGCGGCGATTGCGTTGATGGCCAGCGCCAACGATACGAAACTACCCAAAACGATGACCATGATGGGCGGCCCCATCGATCCGCGCAAATCGCCGACGCAGGTGAACGACCTGGCGACAGAAAAAGCCTATTCATGGTTTGAAAATACCGTGATTTTCAGCGTCCCGCCCAACTATCCCGGATCTGGGCGTAAGGTCTATCCGGGCTTTCTGCAGCATGCCGGTTTCATTGCGATGAATCCCGGGCGCCATGCGCAAAGCCACCGGGAATTTCACAAGCATCTGATCAACGGTGAGGATGAATTGGCCGATGCACACCGCAAGTTCTACAACGAATACAACGCGGTGCTCGATATGCCGGCCGAGTACTACCTCGAAACGATCCAGACCGTGTTCCAGGAATTCAGCCTGCCGAAGGGGACGTGGGAAGTGGAAGGCAAGCTAGTACGGCCGCAAGACATCAAGGCGGTTGCCCTATTCACTATTGAAGGTGAGCAGGACGATATTTCCGGTTCCGGTCAGACACAGGCCGCGCACGATCTGTGCACCGCGATCCCAGCAGCGAAGCGGCAGCATTTTACCGCGCCGCAATGCGGACATTTTGGGATTTTTTCAGGTCGCCGCTGGCGCGAGGAGATTTGTCCTAAGATCGGCGAATTTATCCGGGCGCATTCCTGATTCTGACCACAGTCCGCTGAAGAGTCGCTGCGGGGCTCCTTACAGCAGAGGATTCGCGCTTATACCCTTCAGAGCCCGGGTCCGTACCACCTCTAGTTAAACCCGTTCAAGCACCAGCGCAATTCCTTGCCCAACTCCGATGCACATCGTGCATAACGCATAGCGTCCTTTGGTCCGTTGCAATTGATTGACCGCGGTAGTAGCTAAGCGTGCGCCGGATGCGCCCAATGGATGGCCGAGTGCGATGGCGCCACCGTGCGGGTTGACGCGCGGGTCATCGTCCTGCAAGCCCAGTTGCCGTAAAACGGCGAGGCCTTGCGCGGCGAAGGCTTCATTGAGTTCGATGACATCGAACTGGTCTAGCCTTAGGCCGGTCAGTTCCAGTACTTTTAATACCGCCGGAAATGGTCCGATGCCCATCACACGCGGTGCAACACCGGCAGTCGCCATGCCGACGATACGTGCCTTCGGCACCAGGCTGTATTTTGCCGCGGACGCTTCGTCCGCCAATAGCAATGCGCAGGCGCCGTCATTGACGCCGGAGGCATTGCCGGCGGTGACTGTGCCGTCGGCTTTGACGACGGGTTTGAGTTTTGCCAAGGCTTCCAGCGACGTGGCGCGCGGGTGCTCGTCTTTGCTGACGACGATTGGATCACCCTTTGGATCGCCTTTTTTCGGCGTAATCGTCACCGGGGTGATTTCACTATCGAAGTACCCGGCTTTTTGCGCAGCAATGGTTTTCATTTGGCTGGCCAGCGCCATCTTGTCCTGGTCAGCGCGACTGATGCCATAATCGGCGGCAACATTTTCGGCCGTTTCGGGCATGGAATCGACACCGTATTGCGCTTTCATCAAGGCATTGACGAAGCGCCAGCCGATGGTGGTGTCTTCGATCTTGGCAGCGCGTGAAAATGCGCTTTCCGCTTTGCCCATGACGAATGGCGCACGGCTCATGCTTTCAACGCCGCCGGCGATCATCAGTCCGGCCTCGCCGCTCTTGATGGCGCGGGCTGCGGTACCGATCGCATCCAGCCCTGATCCACAAAGGCGGTTGACGGTGCCGCCCGGGACACTTACCGGCAAGCCGGCCAAGAGTGCCGACATGCGCGCGACATTGCGATTGTCTTCGCCGGCCTGGTTGGCGCAACCATAGATCACATCGACCACGGCTTGCCAGTCAACTTGCGGATTGCGCGCCATGAGTGCACGAATAGGAATCGCCCCCAGGTCATCGGCACGTATGCTGGACAAGGCACCGCCGTAGCGGCCGAATGGCGTGCGCTGGGCGTCGCAAATGAAAGCGTGGGACATTGAAATCTCCTGAACCTAAATAAGGGGTTATGGTTGAGCGGCTGTCTATTGCCTGCTGCCTGCTGCGGAAAGGAACTGATCAGCAAGCGTTGATCAGCGCTACCGCTGTCAATTTTTGCAATTCATTAAAAGTCAGCCCTTCAACGATTTCTATCACCTTGGCGCCTGCGGGATCCAGGTCAATCACCGCCAGATCGGTATAAATCCGGCTGACGCAGCCGATGCCGGTCAGCGGATAAGTGCATGCCTTCACCAGTTTGCTTTCACCCGATTTGGTCAGGTGTTCCATCATCACGTAGGTTTTCTTGGCGCCGATGGCGAGATCCATCGCGCCGCCGACGGCCGGGATCGCATCCGGCGCGCCGGTGTGCCAGTTGGCTAGATCACCGTCGGCAGACACCTGAAACGCACCGAGTACGCACACATCCAGATGGCCGCCGCGCATCATCGCAAAACTGTCGGCGTGATGGAAGTAACAGCCGCCCGGCAATAGCGTGACGGGCTGTTTTCCTGCATTGATCAGATCGTAGTCTTCTTCGCCTTTGGCCGGTGCTGGTCCCATGCCGATCACGCCATTTTCGCTATGCAAAATCACTTCGCG